>NZ_DASWTD010000550.1:0-13683 GCF_036402335.1 Sphingopyxis sp.
CGCCAGCCTCGCCGCCGCGATCGACGTCGCGCCGGTCGACATGGCGACCGGCACCCTCGCCGACTGGCTCGTCGCGCTCGAAAAGACCCCGGGCGTGCGGAACGCCCCCGCGCTGCGCACCGCGGCCGAGGCGGAACTCCGCAAACGTCTCGTCTATGAAGGCACGCGCCTCGACCTCGTCGACGACGCACGCGCCCCTTGGTGGATGATGACCAGCGGCGACGAAATGGCGATCAAGGCGCTCGAAGCCGTGCTCGGCCGCAAAGGCTGGGAGGATGACGCGGGCAAGCTGATGGTCGGTGTCGCGCAGCGCCAGCGCAAGGGCCATTGGGACACCACCCCCGCCAACGCATGGGGCGCGGTTACCGTCCGCCGCTTCGCCGACCTCTATCCGGCGAATGCGATCACCGGCGTCACCAACATCGGCCTCGCGGGCGCCACCGCGTCGCAAAGCTGGCCGCTTCCCGCCGAACCGGTCGCGCCGCTCCGTGTCGCGCTCAATGCCGCGACGATGAGCCTGAAGCATGACGGCACCGGCACGCCATGGGCAACCGTCAGCGTCAAGGCGGCGGTGCCGCTCAAGGAACCGCTGAACGCCGGCTACCGGATCAAGCGTTCGGTCAGCATCGTCAAGGCGGCGAACAAGGACCGGCTGACGCGCGGCGACGTGATCAAGGTGCGGATCGAGGTCGTCGCGGCCGCGGGCCGGACGTGGGTCGTCATCAACGATCCGGTCGCGCCCGGCGCGACGATCGTCGGCAACCTCGGCGGCCAGTCCGAAATGCTTGGCCAACAGGCAGGCGGATCGGGCGCGCAGCCGAGCTATGTCGAGCGCGGCAAGGACAGCTGGCGCGGCTATTTCGGCTGGATGCCCGCGGGCACGCACGCGGTCGAATATGTCGTGCGCTTGAACGGCTCGGGCCGCTTCACCCTGCCGCCGACGCGCGTCGAGGCGATGTATTCGCCGGCGATCCGCGGCCAGTGGCCGAACGCGCCGCTGACGATCGCGAGCGTTGGGCAATGAGAAGCTAAGCCAAATCCCTCCCCTTCAGGGGAGGGGCAGCGAGACTTGGTCCGGCGCAGCCGGGCCCTTAGTCGAGCGGGGTGGGGGCCATCGGCCTTACGCCACTTCGATCGTCCCCACCCCAACCCCTCCCCTGAAGGGGAGGGGCTTATGTGAGTAGCCAGCATCAATTCGAAGCTCGACCAAAGGATAGAAATCCCCCGCAAACGCCGCTGGTTCGATGCACTGGCATGGGCCGCGCTCGCAGCGCTCATCCTCGTCACCGCCGCGCATCTCGCGACGCGCCCGCTCGCGATGCCCGCCTTCGACAAAGTCCGCGCCGACTGGCGCCCGAGCGAAGCCTGGCTCTACGACCGCGACGGCCAATTGCTCGACAGCGAACGCGTCAATTTCGAGCGCCGCCGCCTCGCCTGGGTGCCGCTGGACGATATCAGCCCCGCCGTCCGCACCGCCGTGGTGCAAAGCGAGGATCGCCGCTTCTGGTCGCACGGCGGGGTCGACTGGTTTGCCATCGCCAGCGCGCTCCGTGCGCGCCTGACGATGGCGGGGACCGGCGACCGCTCGCGCGGGGCCTCGACGCTCGCGATGCAGCTCGCCGCCTTTCTCGACCCCAGCCTCGCGCAGCCTGGCAAGCGCGACTGGCGGACCAAGCTGCGCCAGATGCGTGCGGGGCAAGCGCTCGCCGCAGACTGGACTCACGAGCAGATGCTCGAGGCCTATTTCAACCTCCTGCCTCTGCGCGGCGAGGCGCAAGGGATCGGCGCGGGCGCGCAGAGCCTGTTCGGCAAGAAGCCCGCCGAATTGAACCGCACCGATGCCGCACTTTTCGCGGGACTACTCCCGAACCCGGCCGCCGGCGCCGAAGCGCTCGGCCGTCGTGCGTGCCGCATCGCCAAAGCGAAGGATTGTTCGGCGATCCGCGCCGCCGCCGCGACGCTCGTCTCGGGCGAGCATGCCGCGCGCTTCGACCCCGCGCTCGCGCCGCACCTCGCCGTCCGCCTGCTCGACAAACCCGGCAAACACGTCAGAACGACGATCGACCGCCGCATCCAGACCGCGGCGATCGTCGCACTACGCCGCCAGCTCGCCGGGCTCGGCGCCGACCGGGTGCGCGACGGCGCGGTCGTCGTGCTCGACAATGCGACCGGCGAGGTGCTCGCCTATGTCGGCGGCGTCGGCCTCAAATCGACCGCCGGCGCGGTCGACGGGGCCAACGCGCGGCGGCAGGCGGGTTCCACCCTGAAACCGCACCTCTACGCGCAGGTGATCGAGCATGGCTGGCTCACCGCCGCGTCGATCCTCGACGACAGCCCCGTCCAGCTCGACACCGCCTCGGGCCTCTACGTCCCCAAGAATTACGACCATAGCTTCAAGGGGCCGGTCAGCGTCCGCCACGCGCTCGCCTCGTCGCTCAACGTCCCCGCCGTCCGCGCGCTCGTCATCGACGACGTCCAGCAATTCCGCGACCGCCTCTGGGCGCTCGGCTATCACGGCCTCGTCGAGGACGGCGAATATTACGGCTTCAGCCTGGCACTCGGATCGGCCGAAGTTTCGCTTGTCGAACAAGCCAATGCCTTCAGAACGCTAGCAAATATGGGGAAGTGGTCGCCGGTCACCTTCGACGCTACGCAGCATCTTCGCGAACATCCGCGACAGATCGTCACCCCTGCCGCCGCCTTCATCGTCGGCGATATCCTCGCCGACGCCTCCGCCCGCACCGACGCTTTCGGCGCCGACAGCGCGCTCCGCCTCCCCTTCTGGGCCGCGGCCAAAACGGGCACCTCGAAGGGCATGCGCGACAACTGGTGCATCGGCTGGTCCGACCGCTTCACCGTCGCGGTGTGGGTTGGCAATCTCGAGGGCGATTCGATGCGCGCCGTATCGGGCACCTCGGGCGCCGCGCCCGTCTGGCGCGATGTGATGCTTGCACTCCACGCCGGAAACTCCGGCAAGCCGCCCGCAATGCCCGCTGGCGTCGAAGCGCGCCAGATCGCGCTGCCCGGTACCCGCGAACCGCCGCGCCGCGAATATTTCCTCCGCGGCACCGCGCAGACCGAAATGGCCGCCGCGCCGCAAGCCGCGCGCCGCCCGCGCATCACCAGCCCGGTCAGCGGCAGCGTCTATGCGCTCGACCCCGACATCCCTGTCGACCGCCAGCGGCTCGCGGTCACGGTGAGTGGCGCGGTTTCGGGATACCGCCTGATCCTCGACAAGAAAGTGCTCGGCGATGCCGATACGGGGCAGCAGATATTGCCGCGGCCCGGCGTCCATATGCTGACGCTCGTTGATCCAGGCGGCCGAATGATTGACCGAGTGCGCTTTACCGTACGGTAAGCCGCGCCGAGCCATGAAATTAAGTTGCGCTGACGCGTGGAGAAGCTAGTCTGCCCCGCCATAAGACGGGCGGCAGTTCAGCCGCCCCCAAGGGGAAGATTATGCTATTTGACCGCGTAAAGCCGCTGGATGCCATTTTGGCGACCGCGGAGAAAAAGTCGCTTACGCGCACGCTCGGCGCCTTTCAGCTGACGATGCTGGGGATCGGCGCCGTGATTGGCACCGGGATTTTCGTTTTGACTGCCGAAGCGGCGCAGAAGGCGGGCCCGGGCATGATGGTCAGCTTCATCATCGCCGGTTTCGTCTGCGCCTTTGCCGCGCTCTGCTATGCCGAGATGGCCTCGATGGTCCCCGTATCGGGCTCCGCCTACACCTATAGCTATGCCGTGATGGGCGAACTGATTGCATGGATGGTCGGCTGGGCGCTGATCCTCGAATATGCGGTCGCCGCCGGCGCCGTTTCGGTTGGCTGGTCGGGCTATGTGGTCGGGCTGATCGAACACGCGTTCAGTATAGACATACCCTCGGCCTGGGTACTCGGGCCGTTCGATGGCGGGATGATCAACCTGCCGGCGATGTTCATCGCAGGCCTTGTTACGATGCTCCTCGTGATCGGCACGCGCGAATCGGCCACGATCAACGCGATTCTCGTGGTCATCAAGGTGACCGCGCTGACGCTCTTCATCATCCTCGCGGTTCCCGTGATGAACATGCAGAATTTCGAGCCCTTCGCGCCGCTCGGCATCGGCGGCATCGGCGCCGCCGCGGCATCGATCTTCTTCGCTTACGTGGGCTTCGACGCGGTCTCGACCGCGGCCGAGGAAACCAAGAATCCGCAGCGCAACATGCCGATCGGCCTGATCGGCAGCCTTGCGATCTGCACCATCTTCTACCTGCTCGTCGCCGCGGGCGTCATCGGCACCGTCGGCGCGCAGCCGGTCGGAATCGACGCTGCCGCAGGGCATGCGCTCGAACCCGGCAGCCGCGAACTCGCTGCCGCGTGTGGCGCAATCGGCGATCAGGCGGTGGTCTGCTCGAAGGAAGCGCTGGCATGGACGCTTCGCGAAATCGGCTGGCCGCAGATCGGCAACCTGATCGGCCTCGCCGCCGGTCTCGCGCTGCCGTCGGTCATCCTGATGATGATGTTCGGCCAGACCCGCATCTTCTTCGTGATGAGCCGCGACGGTCTGCTGCCGCAGGCCTTCTCGAAGATCCACCCGAAGTTCAACACGCCGCACGTGATCACGATCATCACGGGTATCGCGGTCGCGCTGTTCGCCGCCTTCTTCCCCGTGGGACAGTTGGCGAACATCTCGAATTCGGGCACGCTCTTCGCCTTTGCCGCGGTATCGATCGCGGTGATGGTGATCCGCCGCACCGATCCTGGCCGTCACCGTCCGTTCAAGACGCCGCTGATCTATATCACGGCGCCGATCGCGATCCTCGGCTGCCTCTATCTCTTCTTCAACCTCGACCAGAAGAGCATCAATCTCTTCCTGATCTGGGCTGCTATCGGCCTCGTCGTCTACTTCGCCTACAGCCGCTCGCGCAGCCATGTGGGTCAGGGACATGTCGAGGTGCACGAGGACGACGCGGACGCGCCGCCGCCGCCGGTTCCGCCGGCCCCGTCGTTCAACTGACAGTTCGAACCTGAAAAGGGAAAGGGGGCTTCGGCCCCCTTTCTTTTATTGCGGCCAACGGGTCCGCAACTGCTGGCAACCGGGAACGCCCTGGCCTTCTTCGCAACCGAAAGAAGGGGAATGAATGGCAGCTTCCCATCCCTAGGCGGATGAGCCTGTCACAAGCGCGGCACGGCGGAGATCAATACCCCAGCGTCGCTTCCAGAAACCAGATGCGCTGCTCCGTCTCGTCGGCCCAGCCGTCGACCAGCCCGCTGGTTGCGATATCGCCGCCGGATTCGGCCGCGACCTTCACTTCCCTGAGTTGCTCGAGCAGCGCCCTGTTGTCGTCCGCCAGCGTGCGGATCATCGCCTCGGCATCGACGCCCGCACGATCGTCGTCACGGATCGACGCGCGGCGGCTCACATCGCCGATCGAACGCAGCGTCGGCGCACCATTCTTGCGCACGCGTTCGGCGATCAGGTCGGTCGTCGCGAAAATCTGCGCCGCCTGCTCGTCGAACAGCAAGTGCAGTTCGCGAAAGCGCGGGCCCTGGACGTGCCAGTGATAATTCTTCGTCTTCAGATAGAGCGCGAAACTGTCGGCGAGCAGCGCGTTGAGCGCGTCGGCGACGGCGGGGACATTGACGGTCTTGTCGGACATGGGAGCATCCTTTCTGTTACCCCGCCGATATAGCGAAGCCGCACGATGCTTTCCCATTGAAGCTTTGGGTGAGCTTGATCGACAAAAACGATGAGAGTCCGTCCGGACGAATTGATTACCCGATCAGTCCGAAGGCGCCCAGCCCGGTACGGATTCCCCAGAGAGCCAGAATGAGCGCACTCGTCCAGCGCAGCACATGCGCCGCGCGCCGCTCCGCGAGCGCGGGACCAAAGGCGAGGAAGGGCAGCATCGCGAGGGTCCAGCCGACGAGGCCGCCCGCCGCGGCCCACTGGCCCGCTCCGCTGGTCGCGGCGAGCGCGCCGATCAGGAAATGGCTGCGGTCGCCGAACTGGCCGGCGAGCATCCGTCCTGCGAGAATCACCGGGGCTTCGCCGGCCGCATCGCCGGCGTCCGGTGCGGACCGCCCGCGCCAGAGCAGTGCGGCGGCTGCCGACAGCATCGCCAGCGCAACGAGCAGGGCTGCGACCCCCTGCCCGATCATCCCGTTCGCTATTGCGCCTGCGACTGCCGCAACGAGCGCATTGATGATGAAGGCACCGAACGCGATGACGACGGTGACGCGGCGGTCGGCGCGAACGCTCAGCAGGCGCGACAGATATGTCCCGCTGCGCCCGTCGGCATTGGCGAGCAGCACCGCCACCAGCGCAAGCATGATTGCATCCATGACGTCAGCTCTGATGTGTCAGGGGTTGGGCGTCAATGGCCCAGTCGTACGGCGACCGAAGCGAGCCACGCTTCCTGCGCGGCCGACGGGATCGGCCCCTGCGGTGCACCCGCGGCATCGCTCATCGCGTCGAGATAGGTCAGGATCGCGGCGCGATAGCCGCCACCCGCGACCGCCGATTCGAGGCGACTGGCCAGCGTTTCGACTGCGGCAAAACCGTTGTCGCGCGCAAGGCAGCGGATGTCGTCGATCCCCTGCACGATCTGCGCGAGCGCGCAGTGCGGGAGCGCTTCGGCCAGCGCGCCGATCTGGCCGGCGATCCGGCTCTGGATTTCCTGATGTTCGGCTTGGCTTCGCATCATCCACCCCCTGTCCTCACGGGAACGATGCGCTTTTTTGGTTAACGGGCGGTTAGCGGTGACCCGGGAGGCCGCCCAGCCCCTGCTTGCTGCGATACATGTCGCGGTCGGCTGCCGCCAATATGTCCGATTCGGTCATCCCGGTCTGGAGCATCGCGATGCCGAAGCACGCCGACAGCGCGATTTCATGGCCGTCATATTCGGCGGGCGCGGCGGTCAGCACGTCGCAGAGCCGGTCGACCTGCGCCCGCGCGCCGGTCTCGTTCGACTGGTCGAGGATTAGGCCGAATTCGTCGCCGCCGATGCGCGCCGCAACGTCGGTCGCGCGGATCGAGGCGGCGAGGCGCTTGGCGATTTCCATCAGCGCGAAATCGCCTGCGGCATGACCGAAATTGTCGTTGATGAACTTCAGCTGGTTGACGTCGATGAAAACGACGGCGGCGCGTTCGGCGTGACGCTCGAACCGCGCCATGCGGTGATGGATCGCGGTCAGGAAATAGCGGCGGTTGAACAAGGGGGTCAGCGTGTCGCGTTCAGACACCCGTTCCAGTTCGGCGACGGCGATCTTCAATACGCGGTTTTCGCGGCGCAACGCGTCGCGTTCCCGGCGTATTTCGCGCAGCTGGTCCTCGATGGAGTCAACGGAAACGGTGCCGAACTGGTCGACCGCGATCCGTGCCCCCCCTACGCTGTCCATTCAACGTCCCCGAAGCGAACCCATGTTCCCCGGCCCCATGCCGGTGGATATTGTCGGGCGACCCTAGCCGCGACTTGATACCAATCGGTAAACGCGCGCCGCATAATCGGTGCCGTTGCCCGCGCGCAAAGCAGTCGCTAGGGGGAAAGCGGCGGCGATTCATCGCGGCCCGCAGGAGGGATTGGGTGATGGGCGATAGCACGCCGCAAGTCGGTGTCATCATGGGCAGCCAGTCGGACTGGCCGACGATGGCGCACGCGGTCCAGATCCTCGAAGAATTCGGCATTGCGCACGAGGTGCAGATCGTTTCGGCGCACCGTACGCCCGATCGCCTCGTCGACTATGCCAAGGCCGCCGCGACACGCGGCCTCAAGGCCATCATCGCGGGCGCCGGCGGCGCCGCGCACCTGCCCGGCATGGTCGCCTCGATGACGCGCGTGCCGGTGCTTGGCGTGCCCGTCCAGTCGGCGGCCCTGAACGGCATCGACAGCCTCTATTCGATCGTCCAGATGCCCGGCGGCATTCCCGTCGCAACCTTCGCGATCGGCAAGGCGGGCGCGACCAACGCCGCACTCTTCGCTGCCGCGCTGCTCGCGAACAACGATCCCGGCCTCGCCGAAAAGCTCAATGGCTGGCGTGAAGCGCAGACAAACAGCGTCGCCCCCGTCCCTGTGCGCGAGGGCTGATCTGTTGCTCCCACCCGGTTCGACGATCGGCATCCTCGGCGGCGGCCAGCTCGGCCGCATGCTCGCTGTCGCGGCAGCGCAGCTCGGTTATCGCGTCCATATCTACGCTCCCGACCGCGAAAGCGTCGCCGCCGACGTCGCGGCGCAGCACACACAGGCGGCGTGGGACGACGAACCCCGCCTCGCCGCCTTCGCCGCGCATTGCGACGTGGTCACCTATGAATTCGAAAATGTGCCGGTCGACACGGTGCGCTTCCTGTCGGGGCATGTCGCGGTGCGTCCCGGCGTCGCAGGCCTCGAAATCGCGCAGGACCGGCTGGCCGAAAAGAATTTCGTTGCCGGGCTCGGCGGCCGCCCGGCGCCTTTCGCCGCCGTCCCCGACCGCGCCGCGCTCGACGAAGCGCTTGAACGGATCGGCGCTCCCGCAATCCTGAAGACCGTACGCATGGGCTATGACGGCAAGGGGCAGGCGCGCCTCAGGGCGGCCGCCGATGCCGACGCGGCATGGAACGCGATCGACCGCCACGCCGCGGTGCTCGAAGGATTCGTCTCCTTCGAGCACGAGTTTTCGGCGCTGATGGTGCGCGGTCTCGACGGCGAGACACGCTTCTGGGACTCGCCCGTCAATGTTCATGAAGGCGGCATCCTCGCAACGTCGAGCCTGCCGCCGCCCCCGGTCATTGCCTCGCAACAGGACGAAGCGCGCGCGCTGATGGCGAAGATCGCCGGGGAACTCGACTATGTCGGCGTCCTCACCGGCGAATTTTTCGCGACAGAAGACGGTCCGATATTCAACGAAATGGCGCCGCGCGTGCACAACAGCGGCCACTGGACGATCGAGGGCGCGGTGACGAGCCAGTTCGAAAACCATATCCGCGCCGTTGCCGGCCTGCCGCTCGGCAGCACCGCGACGCGCACGCTGCCGGTCACGATGCGCAACCTGATCGGCGCCGACATCGCGGACATCCCCGCGCTGCTCGCCGACGAAAATTGCCACGTCCATCATTATAGCAAGACCGAGGTGCGCGAGGGGCGCAAACTCGGCCACGCCACCTGGGTTGGAGCCTCTCCCGCATGAATCGACCCGAAATCACGCTGATCCTCGCGCGCGCCGCCAACGGCGTGGTCGGTGCCAACGGCAAGATGCCCTGGCACCTGCCCGCCGATCTCCGCCGCTTCAAGCAGCTCACGATGGGGCGCCCGATGATCATGGGGCGCAAGACCTTCGACAGCCTGCCTGCGATCCTCGAAGGCCGCCGCCACATCGTCCTCACCCGCGATCCCGACTGGCAGGATGAGGGCGCCGAGCCGGTGGCAACGATCGACGAGGCGCTGAAGCTCGCCAACGCGCCGCACGTGATGGTGATCGGCGGCGCCGAAATCTATCGCCTCTTCCTGCCCTTCGCCGACCGTATCGAGCTGACCGAGGTCGCGCTCGAACCCGGGGGCGATGCAATCATCGATTATCCCGCCGCCGCCGACTGGAACGAAAGCGCGCGCGAGGACCATCCCGCCGACGACGCCGGCCGCCCGGCCTACAGCTTCGTCACGCTGACAAGGAAATAGCCGATGCGTCGCTGGCTGACCGGAATCCTGCTCGTCGTCGCGGTCGCCGCGCTCGCCTTCTTCGCGCTCGCCCCGGGCATGCTCGAGCGCGGGATCAACAAGGTCGACGGCAAGCCCTTGCCGCAGGTCAGCGCACGCGCGCGGGCGCTGCACAAGACGCTGACGATCGTCGACCTGCATAGCGACACCCTGCTCTGGAAACGCGACCTGCTCGACCGCGCGGCCCGCGGCCACATGGACCTGCCGCGACTCGAAGAGGGCAATGTCGCGCTGCAAGTCCTCGCGAGCACGACGAAGTCCCCGAAGGGACAGAATTACGACGCCAACGGCAGCGACACCGACAATATCACGGCGCTCGTCATCGCGCAGCTCCAGCCCGTGCGGACGTGGAACTCGCTGCTCGAACGGTCGCTATGGCACGCCGAAAAACTCCATCGTGCGGTCGCGGCGTCGAACGGCCAGCTCGACGCGGTCACAACGCCCGAAAATATCGACGCGCTGCTCGCCGCACGCCGCGGCAAGGCGGTACCGGTCGGCGCGATGCTCAGCATCGAGGGGCTGCACGGCCTCGAAGGCAAGCTCGCCAACCTCGACAAGCTCTATGCCGCCGGCTTCCGCATGGCGGGGCTCACCCATTTCTTCGACAATGATCTCGCGGGGTCGATGCACGGCCTCAAGAAAGGCGGGCTCACCCCGCTCGGGCGGCAGGTCGTCGAAACGATGGAGGCGAAGGGCATGATCGTCGACATCGCGCATTGCTCGGGCGCCTGCGTCGCCGACATCCTCAGGATCGCGCGCCGCCCCGTCGTCTCCAGCCACGGCGGCGTGCAGGCGACGTGCAAGGTCAACCGCAACCTCAGCGACGCGCAGATTCGTGGCGTCGCCGCAACCGGCGGCCTCATCGGCATCGGATACTGGGACGCCGCGGTGTGCGACACCTCGCCCGCGAGCATCGCGAAGGCGATGAAGCATGTGAAGGACCTCGTCGGCATCCAGTATGTCGCGCTCGGCAGCGACTATGATGGCGCCACCACCGTCCGCTTCGACACGTCGAAGCTGGTGCAGGTGACGCAGGCGCTGATCGATGCCGGCTTCAGCGACGACGAAATCCGCGCCGCGATGGGCGGCAACGCAATTCGTGTACTGAAAGCGGGGCTCGTGCCCTTGACCCCACCCGCACTATGACACCGGCCTCAAAATCCGTTCGCCCCGAGCTTGTCGAAGGGTCGTTCTTTCTTTTGGCGTGGCAAGAAGAACGGTGCTTCGACAAGCTCGGCTCGAACGGGGGAAGGGTGACGGGACGATGATCCGCCTCGACGGCCATAACCGCATCGACGACGCCCTGCGCGGCGGCGTGATCGCGCTCGGCAATTTCGACGGCTTTCACGCGGGCCATCAGGCGGTCGTCAGCCGCGCCGTCCGCCATGCGCGGGACGAAGGCCGCCCCGCGATCGTCGCGACCTTCGATCCGCACCCGGTGCGCTTCTTCAAGCCCGACGTCCCGCCCTTCCGCCTCACCACGCTCGACCAAAGGCAGGAATTGTTCGCCGCGGCGGGCGCCGACGCGATGCTCGTCCTGCCGTTCGATGGGGCGCTCGCGGGGACGACGGCGGAAGATTTCATCACTGGGCTTTTGCTCGATCGCTACGGCGCAGCGGGCGTCGTCACCGGCGCCGACTTCGTCTTCGGCAAGGGCCGCGGCGGCAATGTCGTGACGCTCGCCGACCATGCCCGCCGCCTCGGCTTTTTCACCGAAATGGTCGCCCCGGTCGACGATAGCGAGGAAGTGATCTCGTCGAGCCGCATCCGCGAAGCGCTGCAGGCGGGCGACTGCGCCGCCGCGACGCGGCTGCTCACCCGCCCCTTCACCGTGCGCAATATCGTCCGGCACGGCGACAAGAATGGCCGCCTGCTCGGCTTCCCGACCGCGAACCTCGAAATGGGGCAATATCTGCGCCCGCGCTACGGTATCTATGCGGTCACCGGCAGGCTCCTTGGCGAAGGTCCGGGGGGCCGCATCCTCAAGGGCGCCGCGAACCTCGGCATCCGCCCCAGCTTCGATCCGCCCAAGGAATTGCTCGAACCGCATTTCTTCGATTTCGCCGAAGATCTCTACGGGCAGGAAATCGACGTCGCCTTCCATGCCTTCATCCGGCCCGAGGCGAAGTTCGACGACATGGACGCACTGATGGCGCAAATCGCGGCCGATTGCGACGAGGCGCGCAAATTGTTGACTGACATATAGTCATCGTCACCCCGGACGTGATCCGGGGTCCAGACGACGCGGCGGGAATGGATGCCGGATCAAGTCCGGCATGACGAGGGGGGACGGAATGACCGACAATGATTGGGCGACCGCCCTCGAAGGGCCGCCCAAAAAGCCGATGAAGCGGCGCACAAAAATCCTGCTCTGGGTCTTCGCGCTCGTCGTCGCATGGTTCACGCTCAGCAACGCCAGCTGGCTCGCTCCCGACGCGCAAGGCAAGCGCGTGCTGATCGCACACCGCGGGGTGGCGCAACTGTTCGATCATGCCGGCGTCACCGGTCAGACCTGCACCGCGGCACGAATCCGTCCGCCCGAACATGACTATATCGAAAACAGCCTGCCCTCGATGAAGGCCGCGATCGGCCGTGACGCGGGCATGGTCCAGCTCGACGTCACGGGTACCCGGGATGGGCAGGTCGCGGTCTTTTCCGACGCGGCGCTCGATTGCCGCACCGACGGCGAGGGCGAAATCCGTGACCGCACGATGGCCGAATTAAAGGCGCTCGATATCGGCTATGGCTACACCGCCGACGGCGGCAAGACCTTCCCGCTACGCGGCAAGGGCGCCCACCTGATGCCCAGCCTCGACGAGGTGCTGCGGGACCTCGGCCATGCCTCGCTGCGGATCGATTTCACGTCGCGCGATCCGAAAGAGGCCGAACTCGTCCTCGCTGCCTTCGCGCGCGCGGGGATCGATCCCGATCAGCCGCGCTTCGGCTTTTCGGGCGCCGCGCGGCTGATGGAACTGATCCGTGCCAAGGCACCGAAGGCGTGGACGATGGACCCCGACGCTGCGAAGCGCTGCACCGCCGACTATATCCGATACGGCTGGTCGGGCTGGTATCCGCCAAGCTGCACCGGCAGCACGATCATCGTGCCGCTCGACCGCCAATGGGCCTATTGGGGCTGGCCCGACCGCCTGCAGGACCGCGCCGCCAAGCACGGCACCCGCATCCTCCTCACCGGCCCGCGCGGCGACGGGGCCGACGGCCCGGGACTGAGCCAGGTCCAGCAACTGACCAAGGTACCCGCCAGCTTCACCGGCTATGTGGGGATCGACGACATCTACAATCTCGGCCCCGCGCTGCGCCCGCGGCAGAAATAGGCGGGGAGCAGAGATTGCTCCGGTGCGGACAAAGGTGATCCCCGGCGAAAGCCGGGGCCCATTATAACGCCGCATCATGAAGCAAGGCTGGATTTACATTCTCACCAACAAGCGCAACGGCACGCTCTACATTGGCGTGACCAGCGACCTCCCGCAACGCATATGGCAGCATCGAGCAGGGCTGGTTGGCGGTTTCACGCATAAATATGGGCTCAAGATGCTCGTCTGGCACCAGCATTTCGAGAATCTCCACGACGCCCGTCGCCGCGAGGTCCAGATGAAAGAATGGAAGCGTGCGTGGAAGATCAAACTGATCGAAGCGATCAACCCCGAATGGCGCGATCTCTATTTCGAGCTTCTGCGCTAGCTTTCTGGGCCCCGGCTTTCGCCAGGGTTCACGATGGCAGCTGGCAATTTGTGATCCCCGGCGAAAGCCGGGGCCCAGCGCGCCATGCGCAATCGTGAAGGTTTGCTCCCGCGCAAATCTGCGCTAAGCGGCGCCACCATGACCGAGAGCACGCCCGCCGCCGAACAGCGCGATTATCGCGACACCGTCTTCCTGCCCAAGACCGACTTTCCGATGAAGGCCGGCCTGCCGCAGAAGGAGCCGGAGCTCTTGAAGCGCTGGCAGGATATGGGCCTCTACAAGCGCCTGCGCGCCGAAAGCAAAGGCAAGCC
>NZ_DASWTD010000551.1:0-3529 GCF_036402335.1 Sphingopyxis sp.
GGCTTTCGCCGGGGTACCCGGTCCTACTTCTCGCTGAGGTAATAACGCTCGCGCGCCGTCAGGTCGTCGTTCAGCTCATAAACGATTGGCTGGCCGGTCGGGATTTCGAGCCCGGTGATGTCGGCGTCCGAAATGCCCGAGAGATGCTTGACGAGCGCGCGGAGGCTGTTGCCGTGCGCCGAGATCAGCACCGTCTTGCCCGCGGCGAGCTCGGGGACGATCGCAGCTTCATAATAGGGCAGCACGCGCTCGATCGTGTCCTTGAGGCTTTCGGCCGAAGGGATATCGATGCCGGCGTAGCGCGGGTCGGTCGACAGGTCCCACGGCGATCCGGCTTCGAGCGGCGGCGGCGGGGTGTCAAAGCTGCGACGCCAGATCTTGACCTGCTCGTCGCCATGCTTCGCTGCGGTCTCGGCCTTGTCGAGCCCGGTGAGGCCGCCATAATGGCGCTCGTTGAGGCGCCAGTCCTTGGTGACGGGAAGCCACAAACGTCCCATCGCCTCGAGCGCGAGGTTCAGCGTCTTGATCGCGCGCGACTGGACCGAGGTGAAGCAGGTGTCGGGCGCGATGCCCTTGGCCTTCATCAGCTCACCCGCGGCGATCGCTTCGGCGACGCCCTTTTCGGTAACATCGACATCCCACCAGCCGGTGAAGCGGTTTTCGAGATTCCACTGCGACTGGCCATGACGGATGAGGATGAGCTGGGGCATTTCGGATCCTTGCGCTGGAGGAGGTGTGCCGCCCTTTAGCGCGGCTTTTCGCCGAACGCCAACCGCCCTCTTGAAATGGTTTCGCCGGCACCCAGATTGACCGCATCCGGCCGCCGACACGGGGCCGGGTGGTGATCGCGGCGCCGGCTGCGGTCCCTGGCTTCGCTTTTGAAAAGGAAGAAAGATCCATGCGCAACAGTTTCGACTGGACTCCCTATCGCCGTTCGACCGTCGGGTTCGACCGTCTGTTCGATTTCCTCGAAACCGGTGGCTCGGGCGCCGAAAACTATCCCCCCTTCGACATCGAAAAGGTCGCCGACGACCATTTCCGCATCACCGTCGCGGTCGCCGGATTCAAGTCCGACGAGATCGACATCACCGCGCAGCAGAATATGCTGACCGTCAGCGGGCGCAAGGCGCCGGTGGCCGAAGGCGAGGGACGCCAGCTGCTCTATAGCGGCATCGCGACGCGCGCATTCGAACGCCGCTTCCAGCTCGCCGATTTCGTGCGCGTCGAACAGGCCGACCTTGCCGACGGCCTGCTCGCGATCGATCTGGTGCGCGAAGTTCCCGAGGCGATGAAGCCGCACAAGATCGCGATCGGTAGCGCGGCGCCGGTGATCGAGGACAAGAAGGCCGCGTAACGCCGGCAATCGGTCTGATCGAAGTATCGGGGCCCGGAGTCCCTTCCGGGCCCCGTTTTATGATCAGAGCGCGCGCGTCATGAAGCGGCTGAACGGGTCGGGCTTATAATCCGAAAAGGGCTCGCACTCTTCGAAACCATGATTGCGATAGAGTGCGAGCGCAGGTTCGAACGCCCGACTCGATCCGGTTTCGAGGCTGAGGCGCTCGATGCCGCGGGCACGCGCTTCACCCATGATATGGACGAGCATCTGCGCGGCCACCCCTTGCCGCAGGAAAGTCTCCGCAGTGCGCATCGACTTGATCTCGCCATGCTGCGCGTCGATCATCTTCAAGGCACCGCAGCCAGCAAGGTCATCGCCCTTGTGGATCGACCAGAAGGTCACGCCATCGCTGCGCAGCCCCTCGAAATCGAGAAAGTGGCAGCTGTCGGCCGGCGAATTCGCGAGCATCCCCGCAAAGTGGACCTCGAGCAGCGCGCGGATCGCGGCACCCGACAGATCGTCCTCGACGATCCGCCAGGCAGCACTCACAGAAGCTGGTCCAGCGTTTGGAGGCACGCGTGCGCGAGCAGCTTCGAGCGCTCGGGCGACCAGCCCCGGACCGGATCGGGAAGATCGCGATTGTCCTTGAACGGCATTTCGAGCGTCATCGACACCGCGCCGAAACGCTCGGCGAGCTGCGTCGTCGACATCGAGAGATTTGCCTGCCCCGGCGCCGATTCGGCATAGCCGAGGTCGACCTGGAAATCGGGGGTGTTCGCGGCAAGCGCGGTTTCGAACGCCTTGTACTTCGTGGTCTGTTCGGGCTTGAGCGACGGGATGCCCTCGAACCCGGCGACGAAAACCGCGGGGATCGCTTCGTCGCCATGGACGTCCATCGCCCAGTCGACCCCGCTTTCGTCCATCGCATTTCGCACGCACAGCACTTCGGGGCTGCGCTCCGGCGTCGGATTATCCCATTCGCGGTTGAGGTTCACGCCGGCGAAATTGGTGCGCAGATGTCCGCGGCACGACCCGTCGGGATTCATGTTCGGGACGATATGGAAGCGGCACTTGGCGCGTAGCGACCGCGCGTGTGGATCGGCGGGATCGACGAGCTTTTCAAGCGCGCCTTCCATCCACCATTCGGCCATGCTCTCACCCGGATGCTGGCGCGCATAGAGCCAGACCTGTGTGTCGCCGCTGCCCATTTCGAGGCAGTCGATCGGCTGGCCTTCGAGGCTGGTGCCGAGGCAGCGATAGGTGACGCCTTCGCATTCGGCGATCTGTGCGACGAGGTCGTGGTGGCGTTCCATCGAATAGGGCGCGAAATAGGCGATATAGAGGATCGGGCTTTCGGCGGTGTGCTGGATCGTCAGCGTTCCGGCTTCATAATTTGTATCGAGGCGGAACCAGTTTTCGCGATCGGTGCTCGCGCAGGCGGCATAGCCGGGCCAGCCGTCGGGATAGGCCGAATCGCCAAGACCCGTGATCGCGAGTTCGAGCGCATCGCCGACCGCGCATGCCACGCGGAAGTGGAACCACTGGAAAAAGTCCGAATCGCGATCCTTGCGGATCGACAGGCGGGCGGACGTGCCGTCGATGGCGTCCACGACGATATTGCCGCTGTCGAAAGCGGCGTTGATGGTGATGGTCATTTAACGCTGATAGTGCGTCCCGATTCGCCGGGGAAGTCCTTGAATAGGGCTTCGGCCAATTTCGCCGCAGCGAGACCCGGCTGCGACGCGGGCGCCTTCACCGGCACCGCCGCGAGCGCGCGGCCTTCCCACACGGCCTGCCCGCTGGCGCTGTCGTCAATGCGCACCGCCAGCTGCAGATCCTGCACCTTGCGCGGTCCGCCACCGAGATTGATCCCGATGCCGAGCCCGACTCCCGAACGGTAGCCGCCCGTCGAGCCGCCGACGCCGACCGAGACGGGCGAGCGCCGGACACCGCTTTCGCGGTCGATGCGATCGAACCCGATCCGGACCTTGAGCGGCGCGCTCGCGCCGTCGGGCGCCGCGACCAGCCCCTGTCGCTGCAATTGTTGTTCGACCGCGGTGCGATAGCTGCTCCATTCGAGCGACGGCTGGCTCGCGCCGACCATCGACGCGGCGTCGCCAAGCGGCGCCGCGTCGACTGTGTAGCGCGTGCCCGGCGCCCAGCCGGCCGGGGCAGCGGCATGGAAGCGGGTCA
>NZ_DASWTD010000552.1:0-2180 GCF_036402335.1 Sphingopyxis sp.
AACTCGCCCACCTCAGCGTCGCCGCGTCACTTCTTCTTCGCCGCGATATAGCGCGTCACCTGCTCCTCAAGAATGTCGAGCGGCAGCGCGCCTTCGCTGAGCACCGCCTCATGGAAATCGCGGATGTCGAAACGGGGCCCCAGCTCGCTTTCAGCGCGCTTGCGCAGCTCGGCGATCCTGAGCTGGCCGACCATGTAGCTCGTCGCCTGACCCGGCCAGTTGAAATAGCGGTCGACCTCGCGTGCGATGTCGGTGTCCGAGACCGAGCTGTTCGCCTTGAAGTAAGCGATCGCCTGCTCGCGCGTCCAGCGCTTCGAATGGATGCCGGTGTCGAGCACGAGGCGGATCGCGCGCCACACCTGCAGCGACAGCATGCCGAAGCGGTCATAGGGGGTCTTATAGACGCCCATCTCGTTCGCGAGCCGCTCCGAATAAAGTCCCCAGCCCTCCATATAGGCGCCATAGCCGCCGAACTTGCGGAACTTGGGGATGCCGGTGAGTTCCTGCTGGCGCGCGATCTGGAAATGGTGCCCCGGCGCGCCTTCGTGCGCGGCGATGCCGGCGACCTGCACCTTTTGCGTCTGGTTCATGTCGACGAGGTTGACGTAATAGATGCCGGGGCGCGAGCCGTCTGCCGAGGGCGGGTTGTAGAAGGCGGTCGGCGCCGTTGCCTCGCGCCATTTTTCGACCGCGCGCACTTCGAGCGGCGCTTTGGGCAGCACGCTGAAATAGCGCGGTGCGGTATCCATCACCGATGCGATCACCGCGCGCGCGTCGGCGAGATAGGTTTCGCGGCCGGCCTCGGTATTCGGATATTTGAACTGCGGATCGGTGCGGATGTGGTCGAAGAATTGTTCGAGCGTGCCCTTGAAGCCGACCTCGTTTTTGATCGCCTCCATCTCGCTGCGGATCGCCGCGACCTGCGCGAGGCCAAGGTCGTGAATCTGGTCGGCGGTGAGGCTGGTGGTGGTCGAGCTCTTCAGCCGGTCGGCGTAATAGGCCGCGCCGTCGGGGAGGCTCCACGCGCCGAAATTGCCCTTCGATTGAGGCTCGATCTCGTCGATCGCGGCGACCAGCGTGTCATAACCATGCTTGAACGGGCCGGTCAGCGCGGCGCTGGCATCGGCGATCAGCTTGGCCTTCGTCGCGGCCGGGGCATCCAGCGTATCGACCTTTTTGCGGAAATCGGCCATCAGCGTCGAATCGGCACCGCTGCCGAAGGGCGCGCCGGCGATGACTTTCAGTGCGTCGGCGCGCGCGGGGGCGAAATTGACCTTGTTGGGGACGATCCCCGCCGCGGCCTGTTCGCGCATCGTCGCCGCGACCTCGGTCATCACGCGGTCGGTGTCGCGCAGGCGGGCGATATAGGCCTCGGCGTCGGCGATCGTGTCGATCTTGTGATTGTTGATGAGCAGCACGGGGATCGCGCCCGCGGGGCTGCCGTTCGTCGAGACGGGGAAGCGCAGCTTGCGGAAGCGGAGCGATTCGCGGCCGCGTTCGACTTCATATTCGAACAATCGGTAGCTCACCCGCGCGCTCTCGCCGAGCTGGTCGGGCTTGAAGTTGGCGCGCATGTCTTTCAACTGGCGCTCGGCCAGTTCCTGATCGCGCAGCGATGCGGCGTCGGTATAATCGTCGAGCTTGTCGTAGCTGGTCTTGAGCCCGAGCTGCGTCTGCGATTCGGGGCTGAGGCCCAGCCGCTCATCGAACGCCTGGTCGAGGAACTGGAGCAGGGCCTGATCCTGCGCCCCGGCTTGCGGTGCCGCCTGCGCGAAGGCGGGCGCGGTCATCGGGGCGAAGGGCAGGACGGGGAGCAGCATCAGGGCAACGGCGAGGCGCATTACATTCTCCTATCGAATGAGGGAGTTGTTGCGCAGCCCCGGGCCGGGCGCAATATTATTTCAGCGGCTGTTTGTCGTCGTGTGGGTCGAAGGGCTGTTTCGGGGTGGGGAGGCGGACGTTCAGATCCTCCCTGTCGCGCAGCGATGGGGAGGGGGACCGCCGCCGCAGGCGGTGGTGGAGGGGTCGCGACGCTGCGCCATTACCCCTCCGTCAGCCCTACGGGCTGCCACCTCCCCATCGCTTCGCGTGGGGAGGATCTTTGCGGCAACTAACGCCCGAAACCGGCCTCAGAACCCCAGGTTTCTCAACGCCACCCGGAACGAGAAGCTGTTGCCCCT
>NZ_DASWTD010000553.1:0-1532 GCF_036402335.1 Sphingopyxis sp.
AACTGGAGCTTCGCGACCCCTGACAAGACGATCATCCGCAAGAAATTCTCGGTCGATCTCGAAACGCTCAAAGCCCTGATCGCGCAGCACAATATCGTCGGCCTCGTCGTTGGCCTGCCGCTCAACATGGACGGCACCGACAGCCCGCGCACGCAAAGCACCCGCGCCTTCGCGCGCAACCTCGCGCCGCTCGCCCTCCCTCTCCTCCTCTGGGACGAACGCTGGTCGACCGCCGCGGTCGAACGCGCGATGATCGCCGCCGACGTCAGCCGTGCCAAACGCGCCGAACGTGTCGACAGCGCCGCCGCGGCCTTCATCCTGCAGGGCGCGATCGACGCCATGACGCGCGCATGAGGGCGCGCGCGTGACCGAATATATCCCCTACGGGTTCGGCGCAGCGAACGGCATCGCCTTCGGCCTGATGGTCATCGACAAGCGCCGCGCCGAAGCGGGGATACACCGCATCCCCGAATCCACCCTGCTCCTCTGGGCCTTCCTCGGCGGTACCTTCGGCACCGTGCTCGCCGCGTGCCTCGTCCGCCACAAGACGCGCAAACAGCCCTTCGTGACATGGATGCTGATCTGGCTCTGGTTCGACATCATCCTGCTTCTTCTCTGGGGGCTCGGAATATTGGAACCGCTGCTCGCCTCGGCGCTTGCGGGAATCGCCTCGGCGGCCTAGAGGCGTGGCTTTAATGACAAGCTCAACAATCCGGCCCGCCAGCGACTATCCGCCCGGCGGCGATGCGTTTCGCCATCGCCACCTGATCGGCATCGCCCAGCTCACCCCGTGGGAGATTTCCTACGTCCTCGACGCCGCCGAAGAGTGGGTCGACCTGAACCGCTCGGGCGCCGCGAAGCACGACGACCGGCTCGCCGGCCTCACGATCATCAACGCCTTTTTCGAAAACTCGACGCGCACCTTGCTGTCGTTCGAAATTGCCGGAAAACGTCTCGGCGCCGACGTCGTCAACATGCACGCCGCGCAGTCGAGCGTGAAGAAGGGCGAGACGCTGATCGACACCGCGATGACGCTGAACGCGATGCGCGCCGACGCGATGGTGATCCGGCACGGCAGCTCGGGCGCGGTCCAGCTCATCGCCGACAAGGTCGACTGCCCCGTGCTCAACGCGGGCGACGGCCGCCACGAACATCCGACGCAGGCGCTGCTCGACGCGCTCACCATCCGCCGCCGCAAGGGCAAGGTCGAAGGGCTCACCATCGCGATCTGCGGCGACGTCCTCCACAGCCGCGTTGCGCGCTCGAACATCCTCGCGCTCACTCTGCTCGGCAACGAAGTGCGCGTCGTCGCGCCGCCGACGCTGACCCCGCCCGCGATGGAACGGATGCACGTGCGCGTCTTCACCGACATGGACGAAGGCATCAAGGACGCCGACGTCGTGATGATGCTACGCCTGCAAAACGAGCGCATGGACGGCGCCTACCTGCCGTCGGCGCGCGAATATCACGCGCTCTACGGCCTCACCCCCAAGCGCCTCGAAAAGGCCAAGCCCGAGGCGATCGTGATGCAT
>NZ_DASWTD010000554.1:0-2996 GCF_036402335.1 Sphingopyxis sp.
GGTTCATGCGGATCGCGATCGTCTGCGCCGCCTGAAGGAAGCCTTTGGCGCGGTCGGTAAATTTCTCGAGGATCATTCAGAAAGCCCCTTTCTCGCCGAGCAAGATAGTGTTGCTATTGTGCAACACAAGGGGCCATCCGAGGTTCCGCAATACTCTATTCGCTGCGCGCCAACTGATCGAGCAGCCGCACGCCGAACCCGCTCATGCCCTTGGGAACGAGCGCGGTCGCCTTGTCGGCCTGATTGACCCCGGCGATGTCGAGGTGCGCCCATGGGGTCGCTTCGTCGACGAAAAAGCCGATGACATGGGCGCCGAGGCTCGCGCCCGGGCCCTGGCTCGGGGCGATATTGCGGATATCGGCGATGTCCGACTTCAGCTTCTCGGCGTAATTTTTGTGGAGCGGCATGCGCCAGAGTTCCTCGCCGCTCGCGGTCCCAGCGGCGAGCAGCGCGGCGGCGAGCTTTTCGTCGCGGGCGAACAAACCGGCATATTGGTCGTCGAGCGCGCCGACGATCGAACCGGTGAGCGTCGCGATATTGACGATTGCGCGCGGCTTGTAGCTGGCGGCGATATATTCGTTGGCGTCGGCGAGGACGAGGCGGCCCTCGGCGTCGCTGTTGAGCATCTCGATCGTCTTGCCCGACATGGTGCGGGTGATGTCGCCGGGTCGCTGGGCATTGCCGTCGGGCATATTCTCGGCGAGCGCGGCGACGGCGACGACATGCACCGGCGCCCTGGATTTGGCGAGCGACAGCGCGGCACCGACAACCGAGGCGGCACCCGACATATCACCCTTCATATCCCACATGCCCGCGCCGGGCTTGAGCGAAATGCCGCCCGAATCGAACGTAATGCCCTTGCCGATGAAGGCGACCGGCGCGTCGGGCGCGCCCGCGCCGCGATAGCGCACCGCGAGCAGGCGCGAGCCGCGCGGGCTGCCCTGCCCGACGCCGACGAGCGTGCCCATGCCGAGTTTGCGCATCGCGGCCTCGTCGAGCACTTCGATGCTGACCCCGGCAGTTCCGGCAAAGGCTTCGCGGACGCGCGCGACGAAGCTTTCGGGATAGATGACGTTTGCGGGTTCGTTTGCGAGGTCGCGCGACAGGCGCACGCCTTCGGCGAGCGGCTTCCAGCGGTTCGCGAAAGCGGCTTCGGCAGCTGAGGGATTGGCGCCGACGAGCGTCACCGCGCCAGTGGGCGGCGCCTTTTTGTCGACGGTCTTGTAGCGGTCGAAGCGATATTGGCCGAGCGCGAAGCCATAAGCCACGTCGGCGGCCGCGCCGTCGCCGAAGGCGCCTGCGATCGTCACCGGCTGCGCTTCGCTCTTCAGCTCCTGCGCCGCCTTGCCGCCGGCTTCGGCGAGCACGAGCGAAGCGGGTGCCGCGCCCGTGCCGACGAGCAGGATGCGGGCATGCGCTCCGATACCGCGCAGCGACAATGTCGTGCCGGCCTTGCCGTCGAAGCTTGCGGCCGCAATCGCCGCCGTGACCGCCTGGCGTTCGGCGGCGGTCAGCGCGACCCCGTCGAGCGGCGGGAGCGTGGCGTCGGTCATCACGACGACGAGCGCGGCGCCGGCCGGGGCGCTCGCCGCAAAGCCGATCGCCCGCTCGGCGCTGTTCGCCGCGGTCGCGGGAACGACGCCCGATCCTGCGACGGTCTGCGCCAGCGCGGCGGGTGCGACGCCGAGCGACAGGCAGGCGGAAAGGAGCAGGATTTTCATGCGCATGGTTCGATATTCCCCGTTGTTCAATGACCTGCACCTTGCATAGCCATGTGTCCCACGCCCGCAAATCCGCCTCGACGAACGACAGTTGCTTGCCATCGGACGACATGGCCGCCACAGATGCGCCGGACCAGGTGCGAAAGAGGACCAACGATGCTGCGACGGATTTTGCTGGGGTTCTTGCTGCTGCTGCTGCTCACCGCCGCTTCGCTCGCGCTCTGGGAGCCGCTGACCGCCGAAGCGCCCGCCGCGCCCGCCTTCAAGCCCACCGACGTTCGCATCGCGCGCGACAAGTTCGGCGTGCCGCATATCTTCGGGCGCACCGACGCCGACGTCGCTTACGGCGTCGCCTATGCCCATGCCGAGGATGACTTCTCGACCTTGCAGGAAGTGCTCGCGATGACGCGCGGCCGCGCCGGTGCGATGCTCGGCGAGGATGGTGCGAAGGTCGATTATGCCGAGGCGCTGCTCGATGTCCGGGCGACGACGAAGCGCGATTGGCCGCGGCTGCCCGAGGATGTGAAAAAGCTTTTCACGGCCTATGCGGCGGGGCTCAACCATTATGCCGACAAGCATCCGGACGAGGTGCGCCTGTCGGGGCTGTTCCCGGTCAGCGGTGAGGACGTCGTTGCGGGCTTCGTACTGCGGTCGCCCTTTTTCTTCGGGCTCGATTCGGTGCTGGGATCGCTCGTCGAGGACAAGCCGCTCGGCCGCGAGGGCGGCCCTGCGCTCGACAAGGCGGGCAAGCTGGTCCCGCGCGAGCTGACCCCGGTCGGCACCGACCCAGCCGATAACGGATCGAACGGCATGGCGGTTGCGCCGGCGCGGTCGACCGACGGTGCGACGCGGCTCGTGTCGAATTCGCACCAGCCGTGGACCGGCGGGGTCGCCTGGTACGAACTCGTCGTCCATTCGGAAGAGGGCTGGGACTTCGCGGGCGCGAACTTCCCCGGCTCGCCCTATCCCTTCCTCGGACATAACAAATATCTCGGCTGGACCAATACGGTGAACCGGCCCGACCTGATCGACGTCTACAAGCTCACGCTCGACGAGAGCGGCAAAAATTACCGCTTCGATGGTGCGTGGCGCCCGCTCGAGGAAAAGCGTATCTGGCTGAAGGTCAAGGTCGGCCCGTTCGTCCTGCCCGTGCCGCGCACCGTCTATCGCTCGGTCCACGGGCCTGTGGTGAAGAATGAAAAGGGCGCCTTCGCGAGCCGCTATGCGGGGATCGATCAGGCGAATATGGGCACCCAATATTACCGGCTGAACAAG
>NZ_DASWTD010000555.1:0-2419 GCF_036402335.1 Sphingopyxis sp.
GAAAGACGGCTGGATCGTCCAGAAGCCCGGGCCGAAGAACTCGCTCGGCCTCGTCAAGTTCGACATGCAGAACGAGCATCAGATCTACCTTCACGACACGCCCGCGAAGCAGTTGTTCAGCGAGGTGCAGCGCCAGCGCAGCCATGGCTGCGTCCGCGTCGAGGATGCGCTGGGCTTCGCCGCGATGCTCGCGAAGGATGAGGGCATTTCGGCCGAGTGGGAGAAGGCGCGCGCCACGGGCAAGGAAAGCTTCGTTCCACTGCCCCGCCCGATCCCGGTTCGCCTCACCTACCAGACGGTCCTGTTCGACGATGCGGGCGAGCCCGTCATCCGCGCCGATCCTTATGGCTGGAACGACCGTGTGGCGGCCGCGCTCGGCTTCCCGGCGAGCGAAGGCCATCGCCTCCGCCCGTCGGGCTCCGATGTCGGACCGTGAACCGATGAAGCGCCCTGACGCGCAGAGCGTTGGACAAGGGCCATCGAACAAGGATTTTGCGCAACCGCATACCGTGCGATCGAAGGATGCAGAGCGGTTTCCCCTGATAAAAAGACACCCGCCCGTTGTCCCGGGCGAGTGTCAGAAGAAGATATCTGTCCTCAAAAGAGGAAGAGCTCTTCAGGGTCGCGCGCCGCATTTACTGCGCACCGGATCGTCGTGATTGTACCGGGGCGCCAAAAGAGACACCTCGCGCTCGACAATGCGTCCCCACGCCGGGCTGCGAAGCCGCTATCGCCTACGGGAACGCTTTTCGAACCGGTCTGTTTGAGCTTCGATGAGCTGCAACGAACCGGAGGGGCATGTGCACAGGGAAATCGACGCGCCGTTTCGCTGGATGGGCGACGCCGTCCAGGCGCACCGACATGGTCGCCTTGGCATCTTCGTTCGCAAGCTGATCAGTCACAGCCGCCTTTCCGCCGACGATCAGGCGGCCATCGCATCGCTACCCTTCAGCATCAAGACCCTCGAACCGAATGATCATATCCTCCGCGAAGGCGAGCGCGCGGAAATCTGTCCGGTGCTGCTGTCGGGCTTCGCCTACCGGCAAAAAATTTCCGCCGATGGCGGCCGGCAGATCGTCGCGCTCAAGATTCCGGGCGATCCGCTCGATTTCCAGTCACTCTATCTCGACCGCGCCGACCACAATCTCCAGGCGCTTACCAAGGTCGAGCTTGCGATCTTCGCGCTGAAGGATCTCGAAAACCTCGTAGCGCCGCGCCCTGGTCTCGCACGCGCGGTGCTCGTCGACATTTTGATCGAAGCCTCGATCGGGCGCGAATGGCTTCTCAACATCGGTCGCCGCAATGCGCTGACCCGCCTCGCGCACCTGCTTTGCGAATTGCTATACCGGGTCGAGCAGATCGCGGGCGAGACGATCGGCAATTTCGAGCTGCCGCTGACGCAGGAACAACTCGCCGACCTGCTCGGCCTGACCCCGGTTCACATCAACCGGACATTGCGGGAACTCGAGAAGGAGGGCGCGATCCGGCGCGTGTCGCGGCGTGTCTCGATCGCCGATATCGCCGCGCTGCACAGAATTGCCCAATTTTCCGATATTTACCTGCATCGAAACCAGAGTTCGGCGGTTGTCTGAGCAAGGGCGGGCCATGATTGGAGACGCCTGCCCATGCCCCGCTATTTTTTCCATCTTTTCGACGGCGCCGAGGAGATCGACGCGCAAGGCAGCGAGCTCGACGACGATGCGTCGGCCCTGCGCGAAGCGATCCGCTTCGGCGGCGGCCTGCTGAGCGACGACCCCGACATGCTCGTCCGCGACAAGGGGCTGCGGATCAACGTCACCGATGAAAACGGCGAGTTGAACTGCGCGCTGATCGTGCAGATCGTCGACGCCAAATGGCGACCGCCGCCGGGCGGCTAGACGCCTGCGGCCCTTCAGCCCAGGACGAGCCTGAGCCTGTCGAGCAGCGCATCGCGCTCGAAGGGCTTTCGCACGACGGGCGCCGCGGAGAGGTCGTCGGGAATCGCACCGTCGTCGCCATAACCCGTGGCGAAGAGAAAGGGGGTGCCGCGACTGGCCAGGAGGCGCGCGACCGGCTCGGACGTCCCCTGCCCGAGGTTGATGTCGAGGATCGCAAAATCGGGAAGACTGCCCGCAAGAAAGTCGAGCGCGTCGCGCGACGAGGTCAGCGTGTTGAGCACGGTTACGCCGACATCTTCCAATATCTGCTCGAGATCGATCGCAATGAGAAGCTGGTCCTCGACGATCAGCGCCGTCTTGCCCTTGAGGTCGAGATTGTCGTGACGGTCGACCATCGGCAGCTCCTCGTTCGTGAACGCCGCCTCGGCCTGACGCAGCGCGACGAAGCGCGACGGCAGGGTGAAGTCGGCCTCGAGCCCATCGGGAAGATATTCGATCGCCGCATCGCCGCCAAGATCGAAGGGTATGCTGCGCTCGATGAG
>NZ_DASWTD010000556.1:0-3434 GCF_036402335.1 Sphingopyxis sp.
TCATGAAATAGCGCGGATTGAGCGGCAAAAGATGCTGGACCGCGCCGACGCACACGAACCAGACGAGCCCGAATAGCGCGAGCAGCCGTGCAAAATGACGCACGCGCGGCGGCACCGAACGTCCAAAGCACAGCCAGGCGCCGAGCGGGACCGCGAAGAACATCAGCAGCATGAACTCCTGATTGAACAGCAGCACGAGAAGCGGGTCGACCAGCGGATGGACGATGACATTGCCCGCGAGGTCGATCGAGCGGTCGATCGTCGCATCATGGTGGAGCGCGATGTTGAAGCGATAGAGGGGATCGCCGGTCATGACCCCGAGATAGACGAGCTCGAGCGCCCAGACAGCGATGAAGCCCGCGGCGACCCACAGAAAATGCCAGCGGTTGAAGCGGTGTCCGGCGAGGAAGAGGAGGCCGAACCAGGGTATGATGAAGATCGCGGTCTCGCGCGTCAGGAAGGCGGTGCCGACAAGCGCACCGGCACCGAGCAATCGCCCGCGCGTCGGCCCCGCTTCGAGGCAACGGAAAACGAGCAGCCAGGCGCCGAACAGCAGTGCCATCTCGATCACGTCGACATTGGCGATCGACGACTGGATCAGCAGCAGCGGATTGGTGACGCAGGCGAGCAGCGCGCAAAAGGCGGGAAGCGGTCCGGCGACGTCGCGCGTCACGCGCCAGGCGAGAATGAAGAAGCCGGCAAGATAGAGGAGCGACGGCAGCACCATCGCGAACGCGTTGCCGCCGAGCGCGAGAAAGGAGAGCGCCATCGGGACGGTGATCGGATAGCGGATCGTTCCGTGGCCGCCGACATAGGGGAAATGGTCGATCCAGCCGTAGGCACCCCTGGCATAGGTCGTGTCGTCGGAGGCGATGAAGCCGACCCAGAACAGCGAGGCGAGCAGCGCGAACAGGCCGAGGCCCAGCCAGAGGCCGCGGCGGCCGGGTCCGGGAAGCGAGGCGATCCGGTCGATCATAACGGACGATATACCCACAGGCGCGAAAGGAGGAAGGCGGTGCCGGCGACGACGATATCGACCGCGAGCTTGGCGAGATAGGCGTTGGCGCCGAGCATCTCGATCGCGAACCAGAGCAGCGCCGACGAGAAGAGCAGGTTGAAACCGAGCACGGCGACATAGGCGGCGAACTGGCGCGTGGCGCCGTCGCGCTGTGCCCAGCGGAAGGTCACATGGCGATGGAGCACAAAGCCGAGCACCGCACCGGCGATCTTGCCGCAGATGTTCGCGGCGACGAACTGGCCGGGGAGCAGCGCGAGAACGAGCGAATAGACCGCGAAATCGGCGGCGAGGACGACGAGACCGACGAGCCCGTAGCGCGCGCCCTGTGCGACGAGCCCGTTGCCGGTCATCGCGTGTGGTCCCGCGCGCTATCGGGCGCTGCGTCGTGAACGAAGAGATCGGCGAGCGTCAGCGTCGGCTGGATCGGCACCTTGGGCTCGTTCGCCATGTCGAAGGCGAGGAAGTTGAGCAGCAATTGCACGCCGAGCAGGATCGGCAGCACCGCGATCATCACCGTGCCGGTGCTCGCGACATGCCCGCTGCTGATCGAATGATACCATTCGGCGGACCCGTAGACGATGCCGAAGAGCAGGAAGACGGCCCCGAGCAGCAGTTCGAGCGACGCGGGCGAGAAGTCGCGGAGGAAATAGGTGTAGAAGATCCGCTTCGCCAGCTCGCGCAGATGGGTGCTCAAAAAGGGCCAAAGCTCCTTGCGGATGTGGAGATTGCTCTCCTCGTCGCCATAGACCGCCTCCATCGGCACGTCGGCGACGACGGCGCGTGCGTTGCCGAGGTTGATGAGCATGTCGGTCTCGAAGAAATAGCGCTCGGAAATATTCGCGAATTCGATCCGCTCGAGCGCCGCGGCGTGGATCGCGGTATAGCCGTTGGTCGGGTCGAAGACGCCCCAATAGCCGCTCGAAAGCTTGGTCATGAAGGACAGCGCGGCATTGCCGTAGAGTCGCACGCGCGGCATCCGGCGGACGTTCCACAGGCTGTGGAAGCGGTTGCCCTTTGCGTAGTCGGCCTGACGCGCGAGCACGGGCCGCGCGATGCGGGGGATGAGTGCGGGATCCATCTGGCCGTCGCCATCGATCTTCACGACGATATCGGCGCCCGCTGCGAGCGCGGCGCGATAACCCGTCATCATCGCGCCGCCGACACCGCGATTGGCCTCGTGGCGCAGCACGCGGACACGTGGGTCGCGGCAATGCGCTTCGACGAACGCACCCGACGCTTCGGGGCAGGCGTCGTCGACCACGAAGATCATCGCGACCTCGGGTCCGATCCGCTCGATCACCTGCAGCACATGCGCCTTCACCCGATAGCTCGGGATGACGACCGACAGGATCTGGTCGAGGCGCACGCGGCCGGGAAGGCTGGTCGGATTCGGCGTCATTGCTGCGCCATAGCGGGGAAACTGTAAAAAATATCCTGCTTTGGCACAGATACTTAACACGCGAGTGCCGGAAAAATGATGCAGGCGTGCATCCGTCGGCGCCGTCCGTGCCGTCCAGTCGATGATCGGCATGTTGCCGGTCCCGGCGGCGACGCCGCATGGGCCCGTCCCCGCCTCCCCGATGCGGGGGAATGACGGTCTTGCCCGGAGTCGCCGCCTGTGGTTTCACCATGCCCGCGCGGCATGAAGGAGAGAGAGCTTGGACCAGCTGATTGCCACTGCGGCCACCGTCACCGCACAGCCCGCCGCCGTTCCGCAGGCGATCCCGTCGGTACCGGTCGCGCTGCCGGCGCAACCGGTCAGCCCGGCGGACGTTGCGGCCTATATCGATCCGCGCGACATCGCGGCCTATCTGCCGGCGCCGCCGCCGGCCACCGAACTGGTCGCGGTCAGCACCCACTTCTTTCATCTGCTCGAAAATGTCACGTTGGTGGCACTGTTCGTCGTTGGCTTCTTCCTGCTCGCACGGCTGCTGCATGCGTGGATGCTGCACCGGTCGATCCGCCGCGCGCTGGAAGCGAAGTCGGACGCGGTCGGCCCCCTGATCGACAAGCTCAACAAGCCCTATGAACATCTTGGCTGGCAAGGCGGAAAGGAAACGGCCAGCGGCGGCGACGACCGCAACGCGCTGGTGCTGCTTGCCATTGGCCTCGCGATGGCGGGCTTCGGGCTGATCCAGGGGCATGAACAACTCATCCGCACCTCGGCGGGCGCGGCGCTTTTCCCGATATTCGTCGGCATCGCGCTGCTCGTCCGCCGCCGCCTCGCGCGCGCCGCGGCTGCGGAGGAGCGCGCCGCTGCGTGACGGGGCAGGCGATGAAGATTGGGCTCTCAACCAGCGCGTCGTCGGGGGCGATCGCGCCGCTTTCCAGCTCCTCGTGCTGCGGCACGAGGGGCGGTTGCGCGCCTTCCTCTCCCGTGCCGCCGGGTTCGACGCCGACGATCTGGCGCAGGAAG
>NZ_DASWTD010000557.1:0-9481 GCF_036402335.1 Sphingopyxis sp.
CTCGATCGCCTTCTGGGACAATCGCGCCGGCCAGCATTACGCAGCGTCGGACTATTTTCCCGCGGTGCGGCGGATGGAGCGCGTGACGATCGCGGGTGATCGGCCCTTCTATCGCGACGAGCGCTGAGGGCGGGATGGCCAAGGAACCCGTGCTGCTGTCGGGCGGCAATCCGCAGATTGCCAAAGGCTATGGCGATGCGCCGGTTCAAGCCTATATCGCGGCGATGCCGGGATGGAAGTCGGGCGTGTGGGCGCGGCTCGACGCGCTGATCGAGCGGACGGTTCCGGGCGTCGCAAAGGCGGTCAAATGGAACTCGCCATTCTATGGTCCGCCGGGGCAGGGCGACGAGCCGGCGCACTGGTTCCTGAGCATCCATTGCTTCGACAAATATATCAAGATCGCCTTCTTTCGCGGCCAATCGCTCGAGCCGATGCCGCCGGTCGCGTCGAAAAGCGGCGATACGCGCTATTTCCATATCCACGAGAAGGATAGCGTCGACGAGGCGGCATTCGCCGACTGGGTGAAGCAGGCTGCGGCGCTGCCCGGCGAGAAGATGTGAGGGAGGACGGTATGGCGGCGGACCTGATCGATGCGAAGATTGCCGGGCTCGGCGACTGGCGCGGTGAGACGCTGACGAAGCTGCGCGCGCTGATCCATGCCGCCGATCCGGACGTTGAAGAAACGGTCAAGTGGCAGAAACCATCGAACCCGGCGGGCGTCCCGGTGTGGGAGCATGCGGGCATCCTCTGCACGGGCGAGACATACAGGGACAAGGTCAAGCTGACCTTTGCCAAGGGCGCAGCGCTCGCCGACCCCAAGAAGCTGTTCAATTCGAGCCTCGACGGCAACATGCGGCGCGCGATCGACCTGTTCGAGGGGGCCGCGGTCGACGAGGCGGCGTTCAAGGCACTGGTGCGCGCGGCGGTCGAGGCGAACCTCGAAAAACCGGCGCGCGCGAAGAAGTAACGCGACTTTGCGATAGCGTGCGGCATTGGCCCCGCGCAACCGCCGTGGCACAAGAGCTGCCGCGTCATCGCGTAAGCGGTTGCCGGCGCTCGTGGGCTAGGCAGCCCTGCAGAATCCGGGTTCGCCGTCGGGCAATGACCAGCGGCCATGCACGATATGCTGTGCTTCGCCGACCACGCTTTCGACGAGCAGCATCTCTGCGGCGGTCCATTCGACCGGATCAATTGCTTCGGTGCCGAGCCCGTCGCCACGATAGTTGATCGTGACGTGAAGCTCGGGCGGCAGGTTGAACCATTTGAAATCATGCTGGTGAAAATATTCGGCGAGCTGTCGCTGGAATTCCCATGCGGCGGCAAGCGGTGCGGAACTGCGCAACGTCGTCGCCTTGCGGCATTCGATGCGGTCGAGACGCACAGGGAAAGCGTCGGCTCCGAAATCGTCCAGCCCGCGGATCACGAGTTCGAGGAATCCGGCTGGGGCTTTGGCCAGATCGACAAATGCCGCGAGCGTCATATGCAGCAGCTCGGCCTCGCGGCGCCGGTCGTTTCGAGGCAGGGCATGAATGCGCGCCGCGATGTCGGCCGGCGGCTTGACCATCAGATAAAGGGGGCGTCGGGCGAAAATCCTGCGCGGCATGGTCGGTTCCTCCTGATGGCGAATCGGCAGGGTGGAAAGGACTATGCCTTTAGAACAAACAAAGAACAAGCGCCAGCGCGCCGATCTTGGGTCAGTCGCAGCCCGTGCCTTGCCTCCGCGCCGCCCAGCCGATCGCACCGTCGACCATCTTCAGATGCACGGGGTCGGCCCACGTTTCGGCCTTGTGACCGAGCGCCGAGAAGAAAATACGCGCCCGCCCCTCGCAGCGCCACCAGAGCAGTGCGTGGCGCTCGCCCATCCGGTATTTCGCGTCGAGCTTCATCCCCGTCTCGTCGAGCCGCGCCAACACATGCGCGCCGGCCGCAGGCGGCGCGTCCCAGCTGTAATATTCGTCGGTCCAGCGCCAGCGGGACGGCAGGTGGCGCGTCGCGGGGTGGCGGCGGTCGTCTACGACGACGTCGGCGGTCGGGAACTGGTCGGCGCCGCCCGGATGGCCGGTGAAGCGGTGGTAGCCGAGGATCGCCTTGTACCAGGCGGGGTGGCTGTCGACCCCCGCGCCGTGGATGCCGACGAACCCGCCGCCGCCCGCCAGCCAGGTTTCGAATGCCGCGCGCTGGTCGTGCGTGAACATGTCGCCGGTGGCGCTGGCAAAGACGATGACGTCGAAGCGCGCGAGCTGGTCGGGGTTGAAGACAGCGGCATTTTCGGTTGCGAAGCCGCTCCAGCCGCGTGCCTCGACCAGCCGCGACAGCGCCGCGACGGTGGCGGGGATGCTGTCGTGACGATAGCCGTTGGTCTTGCTGAAGATCAGCACCGCGGGACGGCCGAGCGCGGGCAGATCGGGGGGCACGCTGTCGAAGGTCGGCGCAGGGCGGCGCGGGTCGGGGGCTTGCGGCATGGCGGTCACCGGTGTCATGAGCAGCGCAGCTGCAAGGGCGAGGGCGGTGTTCATTTCGCGGCGTCGCGCGGTTTCATCTGCCACATCGCGTTGACGATGACCCAGCGGTCGCCGAACCTGCCCATGTGGAAATGGTCGACGAACCACGGCGTCTCGGCCCGGACGGCCGCCGTGTCGCCCGCGACGTCGAGAATCCGGCACGCGCGGTTCCATTCGGCCTTCGGCGTCTTGAGCGCGCCGCGTTTCGTCAGGTCGACGAGCTCCTCGCGGCTCATCCGTTGCAGGCCGAGCCGCTCATCGGGGGTGTCGCCGAGGACGCGGCGCTTGGCGAGGTCGGGGTGCAGCGCGCGCTTCACCCGTTCGGGATCGCCTGCGAGCTGGCCGTCGACATAATCGAAGCAGGTCGCCTCGATCGCGGCGAGGTCGGCGGGAGGCGCCGACGCAGGCGTCGTGGCGGCGGCGAGCGTGAGCAGGGTCGTCAGCATGGCGGCTCCCGAAGGTCGTTGGGGCCGTCAGCCTAGCGCGATTGGCGCGGCCGTCACACTTTTTTGCGCACACCCTCCTTTGCGCCGTCAGCGACAGCGGACCTGCTTGTTGCCGCTGCGTTCGATCGCGCGTCCGGCGACCGCGCCACCGACCGCGCCGAGCACGGTGCCGAGCGTCTCCGACCCGCCGGGGGCGATGACGTTTCCGACGACGCCGCCGGCGATGCCACCGACGATCAGGCCGGTCGAACCGTCGTTGCGACGGCAATAATATTTGTCGTCGCGGCCGCGATAGATGCGGTCATTGTTCGACAGGCGGCGTTCGCGATAGCGTTTGTCGTTCCGGTAATATTGATCGGCATAATAGCCGCCGTGCCGCGGGTCGGGGCGGTCGTAATCATAGCGGCCATATTGATCGTAATACGCACGGTCGTAATAGCCATAGCCGCCGTCATCATAGGCATAGCCGTCGCCGGTGGTGGCGCAGCCGGCGAGTGCTGCGGCGGCGGTCAGGGGCAGGATCATCAGCTTGTTCATCGACATCACTCCATCAAGGTCGCGTGCCGGGCCGGGGGCGGGGCATGCGCAGCCCCTCTGGTGGATAGACCCCCGAACGCGGGGGAGGTTCCGTGGACGCGGTTGACGGCCGACGTCTGACTGTCTTAGTGATACAACTCACTGGGGCAGCGGAAGGCGGGCGATGGGTGGATCGAAACGATGGGGCACGGCGGTCGCAGCGGCGATGCTCGCGAACACGCCGGCGTGGGGCGCGGCGCCCGCGGCACCTGCGTGTGCGCCGGTTGGTGACTCGCGCTCCGACGCGTTGCTGCGCATCCCCTTTCGCACCGTCGACGGGCGCATCTATGTCGAGGCGCGCGTCGACGGCAAGGGGCCATTCACCTTTGCGGTCGATACCGGGGCGAGCGGGATGGGGCGCGCCGACGCGGGCCTTGTCGCGCGGCTCGGCCTGCCAGTCCACGGGTCGGGCGAGACGTCGGACGGCGTCGCGACGGCCAGCGTCGACACGGTGCGCCTCGCCGCGCTCGATCTCGGCGGCTTCGTCCGCCGTGATCTCGAGGTCATCACGCGCGACTACGGCAGCCGGATGGCCCCTGAGGCGAAGTTCGACGGCATCATCGGGCGCGACTTTTTCGCCGATGGCCTGCTCGTGATCGACTATCCGAAGCGGATGCTGAGCTTCACCCGCGCCGCCGGGCTGACGCGCGGCGCCGCCGGTGTGCTCGGTTACGACCGTGCGTTCCGCGTGCCCGTCACGATCGGCGAGGTGACGGCCGAGGGCAATCTCGATACCGGCGCCAACGTCGCCTTCGTGCTGCCGAAGAGCCTGTTCGACCGCACCGGCGGCGGACCGGTCGCGGCCGCGGGTGCGGGGCAGTTGATGAATACGGCGGTCGAGACGAGCCGCGCGACGCTGCATGGCCCGTTCCGCATCGGCGCCGCCGAACTGACCGATGTCGAGGTGCGCGTGTCCGAAAAATATCCCGAACTGCTCGTCGGCGCGCATGCGCTCGAGCATTTCGCGCTGCTGATCGACCAGCGGACGCAGAGCGTCGCGCTGTGCCCCGCAACCGGCGCGGTGCGCTGACCTAGCGCGCGGCGCCCGCGCGATCGGGCGACCAGGCGACGGGCTCGAGCGTGCGCGCCGCGACCGATTCGACATATTTGCCGTCGCGTGCCGCGGTTTCCTTCTTGATCGCGATCCATTCGGGGTCGGCGAGGAAAGCTGCCCACGCGGCGTCCATCGCCTGCGCATCGGGCCAGTCGAGCAGATAGACGAACTCGACCTTGTCTTCATGCTCGCTGCGCCAGATCGACCGCACCGCAAAACCGTGGCGCGCCATGATGCGCAGCGCGTGGTCGCGGAACCGGTCGTGGAACACGCCTTCGTTGGCGCGCGGAATTTCGTAGATGCGGAGCTGTTGCAGCGGCGCGGGGTCGGCGGCGGCGGCGGCGGCAGGCGCCAGCGCGAGGATTGCGGCGATGGCGAGCGGATGAACGGGGGACGGCATGGCGATTTCCTTTGTGGGGAGGAACGACGGGGGAGGAGCGGGTCAGTCGATGATCACGTCCTTCTCCTCCGCCTTGAGCCTCGCGAGGCCGTCCTTCATCGCCTGTAGCACGTCGGGGGCATGCGGGGTCCAGCTTTCGACCTCGCCGACGATACGCAGCGGCGACCGGCTGCGATAGCTGCGCGTCGGGTTGCCGGGGAATTTCTTGTCGGTGAGGTTGGGGTCGTCGAACCAGTCGCCGGTGGGCTCGACGATATAGATGCGCTCGCGCCCCGTCCCGGCGGCGAGTTCGCAGCCCCAGATCGCCGACTCGAGGGCCGCGGAGAAATAGATCCACGACATCGGCGCGGCCTGGTAATTGCTGCCCCGCCCGGCGACGAGCAGGTCGCCGGTTTCGAGGTCGGCGCGCGTGCCGTGATAGAAGGTCGCGCCCGTATCGGGTCCGGTGGGGTTGGCTGTGTCGGTCATGTCGGGGCGCTCGCGTCGGGGTGGGTATGGACCTCAACCATCGCCGCTGCCGCCGGTTCCGCTCGATGGCGCGTACGGCGCGATCGAGGACTTTCTCCCGAACGGGTGGAGCCCGCGTCTTGACGCCGGCGGGCGGCCAAGGGATGTCTGTCCGAAAGGGGGAGGACATCATGATCAACGATTTGCCGGATATATTGCTGCGGCATCGGCGCGCGGTGGGGGTGGCGGCGCTCCTGCTGGCGATCGCAACCTGGACGGTCGACCTGACCGAACTCGTCTATGCCTGTCCCTATTGCCGGGTGCAGCGGACGATGATCGGCGCGCTGGGCGTGCTGCTGATGCTGCCCAACCCCGCGCACTGGCTGGTGCGCTATCTGTCCGCGATCTTTGCGCTGTTCGGGCTGGCGGTCGCCAGCACCCAGCATTTCCGCGGCTGGGCAAAGATCATGGGCGGCGAGTTCAGCTGGGGCGAGCAATGGTATGTGAACGCGTGGGTATTGTCGGGCTTTGCGATCTTCATCCTGACCGGACTGTTGCTGCTGATCTGGCGCTGGCGGCCGGCGGGCATCGACGCGAGCTGAGCATCATTCGCGGTCGTCCGACGGGTCGAGCCGTACCGTCCACACCGGATGCCCCGCCGCGCTCCGCGCGATGTCGTGGCTGGGGACCATGTCGTCGCCGGTCTCGATCCAGCCGCGCCCGTCGCATTTGGGGCAGGCGTGGCGGATCGAGCGATGGCTGACGAGGTCGATCTGCGTGTTCCACTGGCCGTATCCCGCGCAGACCGGGCACAGCGTGTCGAGGTGGCCGGTGCGGTGACGCCGCGAAATGCCGTCGAGCGCGTGCGGGTCGCCGGGGCCGCTGCAAGTGACGATGTTCGAGGGGTGCGACATGGCGAGGGCCTTTGCGGATCGGTTGCCAGCCAAAGTTCAGGAAAGTTCAGCCCATTGGCGATGCGGGGGCGGCGGTGTCGGACGCGGTGCCCAAGGCGGCGGCGGGAGCAAGCGGACGCGGCGAGCGACGCAGACGCAGCGTTCGATAGAGTGGAGCAGATGCGCGCATTGTAGGAAAGAGGTTTCTGGCCCGCGCGGTGCGAAATAGGATCGCCCGTCCTGAACCCGATGCTACCCCTGCCCCGGCCGCAGCATCGGGGTCAGCACCGGCGAGCTTGCAGTGCGGATCGCGCCGATGATTTCGAAGCCGAAGCGCCGGTAGAGCGGGATGTTGCGCGGGTTCGAGCTTTCGAGATAGGCGGCGCGGCCGTCGGCGTCGATCACCGCGATCGCCGCCTCCATCAGCGCGGTGCCGAGCCCGCGGCCGCGATGCGCGGGATCGGCGGCGATCAGCGGCAGGTACCAGACCGGCTCGACCGGGTGAAAGCGGTCCATCTGGCCGACGAGCTCGTCCATCTCGGCCTTGCGGTGCGCCGGCGTCTGTTCGTCCATGATCGCGGCCATGACCTCGCCGTCGGGTTCGACCCCCGGCGGCAGCCAGGTCGCGACCGCGGCGCCGTCGTCGGCGACGAACGCCGTCCCAAGGTCGAATGCCGCACCGCCGAAGGCGCCGAAAAATTCGTGGCGGCGGCTCATATAGGTCGCGGCGTCGGGCGAGGCCCAGCGCGCCACCGGATCGGCGGCAAAGCCGAGCACCAAAGTGTGGAGCAGCCGCGCCCTGTCCGCAGGTTGGCCGATACTGATCTTCGCCATGGCTCGCGCTTCCCTTCGTGCCTGTGCCGCGCTCAGTCGCCGGGGGGCGTCAGCGCCCAGCGTCCGTGCTCGACATGCGTGGTCTTTCCCACAACGCTTTCGATCAGGAATATTTCCCCGACCGTCCAGCCGATCGGCGGCATTTTCTGCGCGTTCAACCGGTCGCCGCGATAGTTGATCGTGATGTGCGGTTCGGGGGTGGTGCCGTCCATGATCGGCGCCTTTTCGCGCAGCAGATGGTTCACCAACGCCTTCTGGAACGCCCGCGCCTCGGCCAGGGCCCCACGCGTCCGCAGCGTCACCGCCTTGCGGTTCTCGATCCGGTCGAAACGGAGCGGGAAGGGGGCCGCGGCGAATCCGTCGAGCGCGGCGATGGTCGCGGGCAGCCACTCGGGCGGCGCATGGTGCAGGTCGTAGAGCGAGATGAGCGTGACATGGAGGAGGTCGGGACCGCGTCCGGGATCGTTGCGCGGCAGCGCGGCGATCGCCGCCTGCCCCTCCGGCGACGGCTTGGCCATGACGTAGAGGGGGTTTCGGGCGCGCATGGGTGGGAGTGTAGCATGATGTGGGGGTGGGGCCGAATGGCGCTTACTCTGTGGCGGTCAAGGAAGGGAGCTTACGGGATGAACAAGCGTCGGGGATTTCTTAGGGTTTCGGAATATAAGTAGATATTGTGATGCACGCCTAACCTCGTTATTGAGATCCCTATGCAGGGGTTCTTACGGATCTTTTATCCGGCGCTAGCGCTGATTGGTGTTCTGGCACTGTCAGCTATTGCTTATAAACTTACCTATGGCGTCCTTCGAAGCCCAGGGATGAATCCAGAGGCCGGAATTGATTACACCAATGTTGTTGTAATCCTTCTTACCACTGTCACCGTAATATTTTCGGTTTGCGCCCTCGCGTTGGCTGTGTTGGCGGTCATTGGGTTTCGCAGTCTCAAGCGCGATGCTGGCAAATATGCATCGCAGCAAGTGCTCTTAGAGATTGCCGCCGCGTTTAAAGAGGGTGGCAGAGCGCACGATCAGATTCAGCGAGAATTCACTGAGGAAGATGGCCACTTGAAGCGCTGGGTGGCGAGGCAAATTCGCTCGGAGGTGATATCGCTGCTGCCGTTGGTCATCGATAGGCTAAAAGACAGCGCGGATTTGGGGGTGGACGATGACGCTCCCACGGACGAGGGTGAGGTCGACTGATGACTTACCTTGCCGATCCCGCGCAGCCGTTATGGCAGCAAATCCCCGCCGACGAATTCGCCCTTATTAAATCCTTGCTCAACCGTGTTCCCGTGCCAATCGGAGAAGTCGCCGCCGCGCTTTCGATTGATGTGGTTAGTCTGACTCTCCCGGTTGAAATCTCAGGGTTAATAAAGAAGATCTCCCCCGATATTGAGGGATATCAAATACAGGTAAATAATACAGATGCTGCCGTCAGGCAGAGATTTACCGTCGCCCACGAGATAGCTCACTATTTTCTGCATAAAAGCTATATAGATAGTGATGGAATAACGGATAGTATATTGTATCGATCAAAACTTTCGGACAAAAAAGAGGCAGAGGCGAACCGACTGGCGGCGGCTATGCTGCTTCCTTGGAACGAAGTGCAGGCGTGGCATCATGAGCGCTACGGGTGCGCCCCCAAGGCCGAATTTTTGGATGAAATCGCCAAGGCGTTTCGCGTGTCTAGCTTGGCCGTTGGCTTTAGGTTCGGATTCTGATGCCAAGCGAGTTCACGGATCGATACTATCCAACCGTCTGCATTCGCCGGGCCGAGATGCGTGCGATGAAGAATCTTCCATTGGGAGAAAAGCAGAAAATGCTCCCCGTGGTTCTTTTGGCTCCTTGGCTTAATTCGATTTTGTTCGATAACACGATTAAGATCGTCGCCGATTGCGTTGGCGATATTCCTATCATTGCTGATGTTGATCGGTATTTTGAAAGTAACTCCGACCTTCCTTCCCGAGTATATTGGAGATCTTTGCTCGATGCTGAAACGGGGCACATCGAATGGATGAAGCTAATTACTCGTCAGGATAATTATATCCCGACGATTCAAACGTTCGGGCGGACAGATGATCAAATCCAGTATCAGATTGATATTGCCGTCAGCTTGGATCGCGGACTTGTTTTTCGATTTGAACTTAATCGCTCAAATGAATTCGAGAGGATTTTTCCTTATATCTCCCGCTACATGAGCGATAAACTTCTTTGTATATTTGACTATGGATATGGCGACCCAACAGACCTGACCGAAGGAGTCATTAGCGGTCTGGCAGAAAAGCTAATTGAGATCGACGAGAGTGCTAGGTTTGTTGTTTCTGGGTCGAGTTT
>NZ_DASWTD010000558.1:0-1620 GCF_036402335.1 Sphingopyxis sp.
CACGGGCTCGATCGCCGATGGTGTTGCAGCGGTCCGTGCGATGCTGGAGCGCGCGGATGTGCCGCGCACGGCCTATGACTTCTCCGACGGATCGGGCATGTCGACCTATAACCGCGTCGCGCCGCGTGGCATGGTGATCCTGCTGCGCTGGATCGCCACCCAGCCCTGGGGCGCAGCCTGGCGCGAAACGCTTCCCGTCGCCGGCGTGGACGGCACGCTTTCGAAGCGTTTCCGCGGCACTCCGCTCGAACGCCGCCTTTTCGCCAAGACAGGCACGCTCAATGCGACCAACGCGCTGTCGGGCTATATGACCGCGAAGAGCGGCCGCACGCTGATCTTCTCGATCTACGCCAACGATGTTCCGGGTGGCGGGAGCGCGACGGGCACGATGGACGCGGCGCTGGAAATGATTGCAGCGGAGAATTGAGCGGCTGCTACCCGTCCCACGCAGCGATCACCGCATCCCCCGTTGCCGGGCGCAGCGTGAAGATGCCGCTGTCACGGTGGCGCGTGGGGTGAACACGGTTGGTGAGCAGGGTCCAGGCAAGCCCGCGCTCGAAATCCACCCACAGTCCGGTGCCGGTGAAGCCGGTATGCCCGATTGTCGCATCGGAACAGGCGTCGCCGCCTGACCAGCCGGGGAAGCGTCTTTCCCAGCCGGCCGTGCGATCGCCGTTCGCTCGCGTGCGGATCGCTTCGAGCGTCGCGGCGGAAGCTCCGCTGCCATCGAGCAGTCCGTGCGCAAATTCGAGCACCCCGGCAACCGTCCCGAACAGCCCGGCATGGCCCGCCGCGCCGCCCAGCGCGAATGCGTTCTCGTCGTGCACCTCGCCCTTGAGAACGCGTCCGCGCCACTGGCAATGCTCGGTCGCAACCGCCGGTCCCGGGGGCGGACCGAAGCGCAGCCCGGGGCCCAATGGCCAGTCGGACAACGGCGCGCCGGTGATCCGTTCGATCGCGATGCCGAGCAGGATATAGTTGATGTCCGAATAGACCGGTGGTCCCCGCTTCCATTCGCGCTGGAGAACGAAGGCGCGCAATCGCGCCGGATCGTCGCCATAGGTGTAGATCGGTTCGACTGCGGGGAGGAAGGTCCGGTGCGTCAGGCAGTCGCGAAAAGTCAGCCTCCGCTCAGCCGCGCCCGCGATATCATATTGGCGCAGATCGGGGATCGCATCGGTGAGTGGCCCGTCAAGATCGATCCGGCCTTCTTCGGCGAGCCGCAGGATCATCATGGTGGTGGCGATCACCTTGCTCACCGAGGCGAGATCGAACCAGTGCTCCTCCGTCAGCGGTTCGGGCTCGGGGACGAGCGCCGCCATACCCGCTGTCGTCGCCCAGCGTCGGCCGTCGGCCGCGACGATTCCCAACGTGGCGCCGGGGATATGGCCGTCGGCGACCGCCGCTGCGGCGGGGGCGAAGGCCTGATCGATCATGCGTCGTCGTGCCTCGGCCTGATGCGTGCGAGCAGCGGCAGGAAGAGGATCGCGGCAAGGCTCAGCGCGCCCGAGAGGATGAAGAAGCCGTCATAGCCGATCCGCACCGCCATCGCGCCGCCAGCGCCCGAGAGCAGCCGCGGCAACAGGAAGGCGAAACCCGAGAGAAACGCATATTGCGCAC
>NZ_DASWTD010000559.1:0-8100 GCF_036402335.1 Sphingopyxis sp.
AACCATTTCGCCTTCCAGCTGTCCGGGCGACCAGCCCGCATAGCCCAGAGCTACCAGCCATCGCGACGGACCGCGGCCGTCGCCGATCGCACGCAATATGTCGTGCGAGCTCGATATCATCCAGCGGTCGCTGACCTGCACCGCGGCCTCGCCGCCCCAATCCTTGCTATGCAGCACGAAACCGCGCGACGGTTCGACCGGGCCACCGAGGAAAACGGGCTGTTCGAGCGGACGATCATAGTCGATCTCGAGCTGGTCGAGCACTGCACCGACCGTCATGCCAGCAATCGGGTCGGCGATGCCGATTCCCATCGCGCCATCCTCGTCATGGCTGATCATCGCGATCACCGAATGCTCGAAACGGGGATCGCCGATCCCGGGGAGCGCGAGCAATAATTGGCCGGTGAACCAGGTCGGGGCGGTCTCCATGTCCGTACAATGCCGCGACACGCCCAAAGGGTCCAGCACTTCGATGAATCGATCCGCCGCACCCTGACCGTCCTTGACTCCCGCGCTGGCCCACCCAATGTCGGCGCGACCCGAATTCCCCTCAAGAAAAGGATGCCGACCATGACGATCCAGACCGGAGACAAGCTGCCCGACGCCACTTTCGTGAAGGTCACCGAAAACGGCCCCGAACAGGTCAATACCGCCGATTATTTCAAGGGCCGCAAGGTTGCGCTCTTCTCGGTTCCGGGCGCCTTCACCCCGACCTGCTCGGCCAAGCATCTGCCGGGCTTCGTCGACAAGGCCGAAGAGCTCAAGGCTAAGGGCGTCGACGAAATCGTCTGCACCGCGGTCAACGACGCCTTCGTCATGGGCGCGTGGGGCAAGAGCGCGAGCGCTGGCAACAGCGTCACGATGCTCGCCGACGGCAATGGCGACTTCGCCGAAGCGGTCGGCCTGACGATGGACGGCAAGGCGTTCGGCATGGGCAAGCGCGGCCAGCGCTTCTCGATGATCGTCAACGACGGCGTCGTCGAACAGCTCAACGTCGAAGCACCCGGCGAATTCAAGGTGTCGAGCGCCGACCATATGCTCGAGCAGCTGTAAGTCTGCACCCGGGCGGCCCTCATCGAGAGCCGCCTCTTGCTTCGTCTCGCCGCCCCCTGAGCCGGCGTCCATTCCGTCAACGCACGGTTCCAATGGATGCCGGAACGGGTCCGGCATGACGAAAGCGGGCGCATCCGCCAATTTTGTCCCGATTTGCTGCAAGTTAGCCGGGCTGTGACCATATGGTCACAGTCCCGCAACATTCGTGCGCCGCAGGCGCATGCTTATCATCCCAATCCTCTTCTCAGGCGTTGCTGAAGCGGTCGCCGGACGTCGTCCGGACGGCCGCTTGAACATGCAAAAAAACAGCAGGAGGAGAGGATTATGACCCAGTTCCACCACTTTGTGCGCTCGGGAACGGCCGGCATCGCCATCGCGACAGCCCTGGCAGGCGCCGCCCCCGGATATGCGCAGCAACCGGACCCCGTTCCACAGGATAGCAGCGCCGCCGCGCCCGGCGAAACCATCGTCGTCACCGGCTCGCGCATCCGCCGCGACCCGCTCGACCAGGACGCGCCGATCGCCTTCATCGGACAGGAAGATATCGCGAAGACCGGCCTCAATTCGGTCAATGACGTGCTCCAGCGCCTGCCGAGTTCGGGCGGCGGCCTCAACAGCAAGTTCAACAATAGCGGCAATCTCGGCAACCCGCCCGACGGCGGCGGGGTCGGGGCCGGTGCGGCCGAAATCGACCTGCGCTATCTGGGTTCGCGCCGCGTGCTCGTCCTCGTCGACGGCATCCGCTACGTGAACGGCGCATCGGCGAGCGGCGTGCCGGGCTCAACCGATCTCAACTCGATCCCCGAGAGCGCGATCGAACGCATCGAGGTGCTGCAGGACGGCGCCTCGGCGATCTATGGCTCCGACGCGATCGCCGGGGTCGTCAATATCATCACCAAGAAAAGCCAGGAGGGGCTGCGCGCCAGCGCGCAGGTCGGCGGTTACGGCCAGGGCGATGGCTTTACCAAGAGCGCCCAGTTGAGCTGGGGCAACGGCCGCGGCCCGACGCAGATCGTCGTCGGCGCCAATTATGTCCAGCAGGACGGCGTCTTGGCAGGCAGCCGGGCGATTTCGCGCTTTCCGGCGCCCTATTCGAACACCTGCCTCGACGGCGGCTGCTCGGGCTTCGTACCGCTCGGACGCTTCATCGTCTTCGGAACGCCGACGGCCCGAAATGACCTGACGCTGCGCGGCCCGGTGATCGGCCGCAACCCCGTGTACAACGCCGGAAACCCGACCGATCCGGCAAGCGATTTCAAGGCCTTCACCGACGCCGACCGCTTCAATTTCGGCCCGTTCAACTATCTGCAGATCCCGGTCGAGCGCTATGGCGCCTTCATCAACGCGCGGCAGGAAATCTCCGACAGCATCAATTTCTCGGTTCGCGGGATATGGAACCGGCGCAAATCGAAAAACCAGGCCGCGCCGCTGCCCTTCGGCTTTGGCCCCGCGGCGGGGCTGACCCCGGTGCTCGACGTGATCACCGTCGATGCGACCAACCCGTTCAACCCGTTCGGGGTGACGCTCGACTCGAGCAATACCGATCTGGTCTATCGCCGCTTCGTCGAGGGTGGCCCGCGCCGCTTCAACCAGTCGGTGACGACCATCTACGGCGTCGCGACGCTCGACGGCAGCTTCGACATCGGCGGCGGGCGCAAATGGTATTGGGACATCAATGCCGCCTATGGCCGCAACAAGGCCAAACAGGCGATGTACGGCAACATCAACTCCGATCGCCTGCGCCGCGCGCTCGGTCCGGTCGCCGACTGCACCGGCGAATGCGTCCCCTTCAACATCTTCGGCGGGGTCGGGTCGATCACCCAGCCGATGATGGACTATGTCATGTTCACCCAGCGCGACCGCAGCCGCCAGTCGACCTTCAGCGCCTCTGCCAATGTGACCGGCAGCCTGTTCGACCTCCCCGGCGGGCCGCTCGGCGTCGCGGTCGGGGTCGAATATCGCAAGCTCAAGGGCAGCTTCGACCCCGATCCGATCGTCGCCGCGGGCTTCAGTTCGGACATTCCGGCGCAGCCGACGCGCGGCGACTATAATGTCAAGGAAGCCTATGCCGAACTCAGCGCCCCCGTGCTGTCCGACATCGCCTTCGTCGACCTGCTCGAATTCACCGGCGCGGTGCGCTGGTCGGACTATTCGACCTCGGGCTCGACGACGACGCTGAAGGGCGGCGTGAACTGGAAGCCGGTGCAGGATCTGCGCCTCCGCGCTTCCTATGCCGAAGGCTTCCGCGCGCCGTCGATCGGCGAATTGTTCGGCACCCAGTCGCGCTTCGACCAGCCGATCAACGATCCCTGCTCGACCTCGACCACCACGGGCCAGAACTGGAACAACAACGCGACGATCAAGGCCAATTGCATCGCGCAAGGCGTTCCCGCGGCCGGCTATGCCCAGGCCAATCCCCAAATCTCGGTGCTTGTCGGCGGCAACGAGGATCTGGCCGCCGAAAGTTCGAAGAGCTGGATCTTCGGCGGCGTCTATAGTCCCTCGTTCGTCCCCGGCCTGTCGCTCGAGGCCAATTATTACGACGTCAAGATCAAGGGCGCGATCCAGTCGGTGAATGCCGAGATCACGCTGGCGCAATGCGTGGGCCAGAACGACCCCGACGCCTGCGGACTGGTCACCCGCGCGCCGGGCGGAGGACAGCTGACCGTCATCGAAGGGCTGCTCCAGAATATCGCCGGGATCCGCACCAAGGGGATCGACGTCAACCTGACGTACAAAACCCAGGAAACCTCGGCCGGCCGCTTCGGCTTCACCTGGAACAACAGCTTCCTCACCCAATATGACGTGATCGTGCCCACCGCCGATGGCCGGCTCGTCATCAGCCGCGAAGGGACCGAACAGGGCAGCCCCAGCCAGACCTTCCCCAAATGGAAGTCGGTCGGCATCCTCGACTGGGACGGCGCGTCGATCGGCGCGACGCTGACCGGGCGCTATGTTTCGGCGATCAAGGAACCGCTCGCCGACAACAACAAGATGAAGGCGCGCTTCTACACCGACCTCCAGCTGCGCTGGTTCCCGGCGGAGGATCGCGATGAATTCGGCTTCGCGCTCGGCGTGAACAATCTGTTCAACGTCAAGGCGCCGGGCTGCATCAGCTGCGACATCAATAATTTCGATCCCACGGCCTATGACTTGCCCGGACGCTATTTTTACGCCCGCGCCAGCTTCAAGATGTAACAAAGGGGGCGGCGGCGCGGCCCGAAAGGCCGCGCCGCCATCATTCCGCGTCCCCTTCCCTTTTGTCACAATTTCGTGCAACAGCGACGCGATGACATCATCATCAAATCGAACCGACATCGCCGACCCGACCGCCCTTGTGGAAGGCGTCATCGCCGAACTGCAAGACAAGTTCCGCGCCTCGGTCACCGCGCTCAAATCGGCCATCGCTGCCTATGTCCGCGACCGCACGCTGCCGCCGGAGGACGCCGCCGCGACCGGCCTCTTCGACTATCCGGCGATCCGCCTGACCACCACCGGCGAGCAGCGCGAGGGGCAGAAGGGCCATAATCTCGCCTTCGGCCGCTTCGAACGCGCGGGCACTTTCGAAACCACCGTTACCCGCCCCGACCTCTTCGCCGATTACCTCCGCGACCAGCTCACCCTCCTCGCGCGCCACTACGACATCACGCTCGAAGTCACGCGCACCGGACAGCAAATCCCCTTCCCCTATGTGCTCGACGCGAGCGACGGATCGGACATGGGCGGGGTCACCCCGCTCGAACTCGCGCGCCATTTCCCGACCACCGAACTCGCCGACATCGGCGACGAACTCGCCGACGGCCTGTTCGGACAGGACCCCTCAGCGTCGCAGCCGCTCGCGCTGTTCGATGCGCTCCGCACCGACTTCAGCCTCGCGCGCCTCCGCCACTATACCGGCACCGCGCCCGAGCATTTCCAGCGCTACATCCTCTTCACCAACTATCATCGCTATGTCGACGAATTCGTCGCCTGGGCCGGGGCGCAGGTCGGGCAAGGCCGCTACACCGCGCTCGCGGGTGCCGCGGGCCTCTATGTCGACCAGCCCGGCGTCAACGCCAGCGCGCTCGTCGCCGACAGCGCCTGGCGGCGGCACCAGATGCCGGCCTATCACCTCGTCGCCCCCGACGGCGGCGGCATCACCCTCGTCAACATCGGCGTCGGCCCGTCGAACGCGAAGACGATCTGCGACCATCTCGCGGTGCTTCGCCCCGAGGCGTGGCTGATGATCGGCCACTGCGGCGGCCTCCGCCCCAGCCAGCGCATCGGCGACTATGTCCTCGCCCACGCGTACCTGCGCGACGATCATATCCTCGACGCGGTGCTCCCGGTCGCCATCCCGATCCCGCCGATCGCCGAAGTGCAGGTCGCGCTCGCGACCGCCGCCGAGGCGGTGTCGGGCGCGACCGGCGCCGACCTCAAGAAACGGATGCGCACCGGCACCGTCGTCACCACCGACGATCGCAACTGGGAACTGCGCTACACCGACAGCGCGCTGCGCTTCTCGCAGTCGCGCGCGATCGGCATCGACATGGAATCGGCGACGATCGCCGCACAAGGCTATCGCTTCCGTGTCCCCTACGGCACCCTGCTCTGCGTCAGCGACAAGCCGCTCCACGGCGAACTCAAACTGCCCGGACAGGCGAACCGCTTCTACGAAGAAGCGATCGCCGCCCATCTCCAGATCGGCATCCGCGCGTGCGAGACGATGCGCGACGAGGGCGCCAAGCTGCACAGCCGCAAGCTCCGCGCCTTCAACGAGCCGCCTTTCCGCTAGGAGCTGGGTGGCCACCGCCAGTCCCCCGCGCCACCGCGAACCGGTGCGCGAGGGGAAAGGCGCTTACCAGCCCGTCGGCTTACCCTTGTTCTGCTCGTCGAGCCAGGCTTTCAGCGGCGCAAAATAGTCGGCCATCGCTTTGCCCGACATTTCACGGCTGCCGGTGAAGGCTTCGAGCGCATCGGGCCACGGCTTCGATGCCCCCATTTCGAGCATCGCGTTCAGCTTCGCGCCAACCTCCTTGTTGCCGTAGAAAGAACAGCGGTGGAGCGGCCCCGTCCAGCCCGCCTGCTTGCACGCCGCCTCATAGAATTGGAACTGCAGGATGCGCGCGAGGAAATAGCGCGTGTACGGCGTGTTGCCCGGGATGTGGAATTTCGCGCCCGCGTCGAAGGCGTTCGCCGGCCGCTCGCCCGGCGGGACGATGCCCTGATACTGGGTGCGCAACTGCGTCCACGCCTTGTTGTAATCGGCGGGCTTGATCGTGCCGTCGAACACGCCCCAGCGCCAGCGGTCGACGAGCAGGCCGAAGGGCAGGAAGGCGACCTTGTCCATCGCCTGCCGCAGCAGGAGGCCTGTGTCCTTGTCGGCGCTCGGCACCTTCGCCTTGTCGAGCAGGCCGATGTCGACGAGATATTGCGGCGTAATCGACAGCGCGACGAAGTCGCCGATCGCCTCGTGGAAACCGTCGTTGGCGCCATTGAGATAGAGGAACGGCTGCCTGTTATAGGCACGCTGGTAATAATTATGGCCGAGTTCGTGGTGGATCGTCGTGAAGTCGTCGGCGTTCACCTTGATGCACATCTTGATCCGGATATCGTCCTTGTTGTCGACGTCCCATGCCGAGGCGTGACAGATGACTTCGCGGTCGGCGGGCTTGGTGAACTGGCTGCGCTTCCAGAAGGTTTCGGGCAGCGGCGCCATGCCGAGCGACGAATAGAAATTCTCGCCCGCCTTGACCATGTCGAGCGGGGTCTTGCCCTGTGCGGTCAGGAGGTCGCCGACGTCATAGCCGAGATCGCCCGAACCGGCGGGCGCGACGAGCGGATAGATATTGCCCCATTCCTGCGCCCACATATTGCCGAGCAGGTCGGCGCGGATCGGGCCGGTCTTCGGCTGTACGGCGTCGCCATATTTCTCGTTGAGTTTCCAGCGGACATAGGTGTGGAGCGCCATATAGAGCGGCTTCACTTCCTGCCACAGGCGCTCGGTCGTCTTGGCGAAATCCTCGGGCGACATGTCGTAACCCGACCGCCACATCGCGCCGGTGTTGGCGAAGCCGAGTTCCTTCGCGCCCTCGTTGGCGATGCCTACCATCCGGGCATAATCATCCTTCATCGGCGCGCCGACATTGTCGTGCCAGCTCGTCCACATTTCGGCGAATTGTGCGGGCGTGTTCTTCAGGTTGCCCATCTCCGCCTCGATATCCGAGCCCGAGATTTCCTTGCCGTTCAGCTTTCCGCGGCCTTTGCCGTACTGCGATTGCAGATCGGTCGCGATGTTGTTGAGTTCGGTCGCGGCGCCGGGCTTGGTCGGCGCGGGCAAGACAAGCCCGGTGCGCAAGATGTCGAGCTTGCGCTTCGTGTCGGCGCTCAGGCCGGCGACGTCCTTGTATCTGGCGGCCTCGAGGGCATATTTGACCGATTTTTCGGTCCCCACGGCGTTGATCCGCGCGGCCATCGCATCGGTGTCCTCGGTGATGTAGGTCGCATTGACCCAGTTCACCTGGCTGCCCTCGACCGTATAGTCGAACAGATCCTTTTCGGCGGCCGCAATGAAGGCATCGGCATCGGCCGCTGTGGGCTTCGCCGCCTTGGCGGCTGGCGCCGCGGGCTTCGGTTCGGCCGCGACGGCGGGGCCCGCGAACGCGAGCGACAGGGCAAGCGACAGGCTTGAAATCATGGCTTTCATGGGGTGCGTCCTCTGGAATATTCTGGCCGCGCTCTGCGGCGCATGGCGACAGCTAGGCGCTTGGCGCGAGTCCGGTCAAGCGGTCAGGAAGGCGACGATCGCCTCGCCGAGTTCGGGCTGGGTCACGCTCGACATATGCGTTCCCGGAATCGTCGCGAGCCGCGCATCGGCGAGCGCCGCGACGAGCTCGGGCGCCGAGCCATTGTCCTGATCGTCTGCTCCGCACACGACCAGCGTCGGCATCGTGATCGCCGCCAACGCGTCGGGCGGTGTATCGGTAAAGCTGTCGAGCAGATGCCCCGCGGCGATGCGGTCGACCTTCATCGTCTTCATGAACTGGATCGACATCCACGTGTCGTCGC
>NZ_DASWTD010000560.1:0-2148 GCF_036402335.1 Sphingopyxis sp.
TAGGTCGAGCCGGTGACGTCGGCGATGTCGGCGGGGTCCATTCGCATCTTTCCCCACTCGATCCGGTCCTTGAGCGGCATTTCCCGACCCGCGAGCAAGCCCGCGAGGGTCGGCCGCTGATAGTTGAAATAGGCGCCGCCCATCTGCTTCAGCTTCCGGAAAATCTGCTCGCCGGTCATCTGGCTGTGGTCGGACAGCACGATCACATGCTCGCGGTCGAACGCGATCGGATCGGCACCGGCCGGGTCGATCACGATCGGCCCGTAAAGTCCGCCCTGCTCCTGCTCGCCGGAATGGCTGTGATACCAGTAGGTGCCCGACTGGATGATCGGGAACTCGTAGATGAAGGTCGAGCGCGCCTTGATGCCGGGGAAGCTGATGCCGGGCACGCCGTCCATCGCGAACGGCACGAGCAGCCCATGCCAGTGGATCGAACTGTCCTCGTCGAGATTGTTGGTGACGGAGAGGCGGACCTTTTGCCCCTCCTTCAAGCGAATGAGAGGGGCCGGCACCGTGCCGTTGACGCCGATTGCGGGCGTCGACTTGCCGTCGACGGGAAGTCTGAAACTGTCGATCGTCAGCGCGATGTCAGTGCCCGAGACGGTCGGCAGCGGTTTGACGATCCCGCCCGAGACAGGCTGCGCCCACGCGGGCATATAGGCGGTCAGCGCCATGCCACCGCCAGCAAGGGCGGCGCCGCGAAGCATCTGGCGGCGATCGATAGTGCGGCTCATACGGTCCTCAAGGCTCTCGAACGGGAGTGTCCCTCTAGCCTTGATACGCAGCTCAGGGCGCTATCCCTCAGCGCCCGCCCAATCGCTCCAGCAACTTCGATCGCGCGCGATAGAGGCGGGTTTCTACCGCCTTTTCGCTGATCGACAACACTGCCGCGGTTTCAGCCTGGCTCAACCCCTCGATCGTGCGCAGCACCAAGGATTCCTTCAATGCGGTCGGCAAGCCCGCAATGGCGCGCGTCACGCGGTCGAGTTCCTGTCGGTCGCCCGTCGCGTCGTCGATCGCCACCTGGTCGTCTGCAATGGCTTCGGCTTCCGGGCCGATCGGTGCGGCGAACGCCAGAAAGCGCCGCACGGTGCGCTTGCGCCCCCAATCGCGGCACTTGTTGATCGCGATCGTCGATAGCCACGCGCGCATCGATCGATCGCCGTCGTAGCGGGGCAGGGCCTGATGCGCCGCGACGAAGGTCTCCTGCAGAAGGTCCAGCGCCTCGTCGGCCTCGCCGACGCACGCGCGCACCATGCGGAAGATTGACTGCCGATGGCGGCGCATGATCTCGGCGAAGGCGGCTTCGCGCCCGGCGATGCTGAGGGTCGCCAGCTCGCCGTCCGTAAGCGTGGTCCAGTCGAGGCTCACGCGCCGAACCTCAACGTGCGTCGTCGGTGAGCGCCTTCACCACGGCCTGATCGAACTGGCCGGTCTGATTGGGCCGCAAGAGCTGGCGCATGGCGAAGATGTGCGCCAGCGTCGCTTTCTGGAGCTCGCCCATGACGGCGTGGCTCTGGTCGACCGCTGCGGCGACGCGCGGCCCGTTGCCATGCTCGGCCTCGATCGCTTCAGCGAGCCGGGCATTGTTCGCCCGCAATTCCAGCTCGAATGCGCGCCGCTGCACGGCGAAACGCTGCTCCAGCACTTCAAGTCGCGCTTCCTGGTTGGCGTCCAGCGCCAGCTTATGATGCAGCACGTCGTGCAGCTCCGAGCCGGGCTGGGCACGTGGCGGAAGTAGCGCCCGCCCCACGAACACACCGATGATCGCGGCGATGAAGCACGCGACAATGCCAAGCAGAAGGCGGATGCGGCCGCTCATTGCACGCCGACGAGCAGCGTGGAGGGCGCGAGCGGCGACACCGGCCCCAAGGGCGATAGCGAAGCCGCGCTGGCTTCCTTCGCGGGCACACCGGCACCGAAGATGCCCATGACGAGCGCCGCAGCGATCGTCATTGCCCCAACGCCTAAGCCGGCGCGCGCCGCTGGACGTGCGGCGACCCGCGCCAGCACGCGATCTTCCATGCCATCAAGGCTCGCGGGCACGGGTGCTTGCGCCAGCCTCATCAATACTGCGTCGAGGTCCATGTCGTTCACTCCACCCCTCTAGCATGGATTACGCAAGCGACGCGCCCATCCCTCAAATCC
>NZ_DASWTD010000561.1:0-7946 GCF_036402335.1 Sphingopyxis sp.
ATCAAGGATTTTCCGGAACGGCTGCGCTGGGCGCATCTCGTCATCGCGCGTGCCGGCGCCTCGACCGTCGCCGAGCTCGCCTGCGCCGGCCGCCCGGCGATCTTCGTGCCCTACCCGGACGCGATGGACGACCACCAGACCTGGAATGTCGTCGATCTGGTCGAGGCGGGCGGGGCAATCGCGTTTCAGCAGCCCGCCTTCACGCCTGCCGAGGTGGCGAAGCATATCCAGCGCATGGCGCTCGAACCCGGCGCGCTCGAGGACGCCGCCGAACGCGCGGCAAGTTGCGGCTTGCCCGATGCGACGCGCGACCTTGCAGATCTTGTCGAATCGCTCGCCGCTCCGCCGATGATGGACGTGATCCGCGTTGGCGCGCCGTCGCGTCCGGCGGCGGTCGCGGGCGGCATTGCCGCCACCCGCGCGGGAGATCAGTGATGCGCGGCGTTGCGACCGATATCGGCACCATCCACTTCATCGGCATCGGCGGCATCGGCATGTCGGGCATCGCCGAGGTGATGCACAATCTCGGCTATCAGGTGCAGGGCAGCGATATTGCCGACAGCTATGTCGTCGAGGGGCTCCGGCGGCGCGGGATCAAGGTCGCGATCGGGCACGAGGCATCGAATGTCGACGGGGTCGCGGTCGTCGTGACCTCGACCGCGGTGAAGCGCGGCAATCCGGAGGTCGAGGCCGCGCTCGCACACCGCATCCCGATTGTCCGCCGCGCCGAAATGCTCGCCGAACTGATGCGGCTCAAATCGACCGTCGCGATCGCCGGCACGCACGGCAAGACGACGACGACCAGCCTCGTCGCCGCGCTGCTCGACGCGGGCGGGATCGACCCGACGGTGATCAACGGCGGCATCATCAACAATTACGGTTCGAACGCGCGCCTCGGTGCCAGCGACTGGATGGTGGTCGAGGCCGACGAGAGCGACGGCAGCTTCCTGCGGCTCGACGGTACGATCGCGGTCGTCACCAACATCGATCCCGAGCATCTCGATCATTATGGCAGCTTCGACGCGATCAAGGACGCTTTCGTCGAGTTTATCGAGAATGTGCCCTTTTATGGCGCCGCGATGCTCTGCCTCGATCATCCCGAGGTGCAGGCGATCATCCCGCGCATCCGCGACCGGCGGATCGTGACCTATGGCTTCTCGGCCCAAGCCGACGTGCGCGGTACCAATGTGACCCCGGGTGCCGACGGCAACCGCTTCGACGTCGTCGTGCGCGACCGTGACGGCAACAGCCGGACGATCGAAGGCATCCACCTGCCGATGTCGGGGCGCCACAATGTCCAGAACTCGCTCGCGGCGATTGCCGTCGCGCTCCACATGGGCGTGTCGGATGACAAGATTGTGTCGGGGTTCAACGGTTTCGCCGGGGTGAAGCGCCGCTTCACCAAGGTCGGCGAGATCGCGGTGGGTGCCGGTGTCATCACCGTTATCGACGATTATGCGCACCACCCGGTCGAAATCCGTGCCGTCCTGTCCGCGGCGCGCGAAGGCGCGGGGGCGGGGCGCGTCGTCGGCGTCGTCCAGCCGCACCGATTTACCCGGCTCCGCGACCATATGGATGATTTCCAGCAGGCGTTTAACGACGCCGACATGGTGCTCGCGCTTCCCGTCTATGCCGCGGGCGAAAGCCCGATCGAAGGCGTGTCGTCCGACGCGCTGGCCGAAGGACTCCGCGATCGTGGCCATCGTCAGGCGAATGTCGTTGCCGATGCTGGCGGGCTCGCTTCGGCCATCGCGGCGAGCCTCGCCGCGGGCGACCTCGGCGCGGGCGACATGATCATCTGCCTCGGCGCGGGCGACATCACCAAGATCGCGGCGGGATTGGCTGCGGCGGTGGAGGCGGGATGAGCGCCGTCGATACTCTCCCGGCCGTTCGCGGCAAGCTCACCGCAAAGGCGCCGCTGGCGCCGCTCGTCTGGTTCAAGTCGGGCGGTCCGGCCGACTGGCTGTTCGAGCCCAAGGACGCCGACGATCTCGCCGACTTTCTGCGAAGCCTCGACCCGGCGATTCCCGTGATGGCACTCGGACTCGGGTCGAACCTGATCGTCCGCGACGGCGGCTTCCCGGGCGTCGTCGTCCGGCTCGGCAAGGCGTTTGCCAAGGTCGAGGCTATCGACGCGACGACGCTGCGTTGCGGCGGCGGGGCCTCGGGTATCCTCGTGTCCTCAACCGCACGCGACGCGGGGATCGCGGGCATGGAGTTTCTGCGCTCGATCCCCGGCACCGTCGGTGGTTTCGTGCGCATGAACGGCGGCGCCTATGGCGGTGAAGTCAGGGATATACTGATCGACTGCGACGTCGTGCTGCGCTCGGGCGAGCAGAGGACGCTGCCGCTCGCCGACCTCGGCTATACCTATCGCCACAGCGAGCTGCCCGATGGGGCGGTCGTGATCGGCGCGACCTTCCGCGGCCGTCCCGGCGAGCCTGCCGCCATTCAGGCCGAAATGGACCGCATCTCGGCAAGCCGCGAAGCGTCGCAACCGCTGCGCTCGAAGACCGGCGGCTCGACCTTCAAGAATCCCGACGGCCACAAGGCCTGGCAATTGGTCGACGAGGCCGGTTGCCGTGGCTTCGCGGTCGGTGGCGCACAGGTCAGCGAGAAGCACACCAATTTCCTGATCAACACCGGTGAGGCGACAAGCGCCGACATCGAGGCACTCGGCGAGGAAGTCCGCCGCCGGGTGAAGGCGAAGAGCGGCGTCGATCTGCAATGGGAGATTCAGCGCGTGGGAGTGGCAAAATGAGCCGGGGTCCGTGGCATGTCGCCGTCCTGATGGGCGGCTGGTCCGCCGAACGCGAAGTATCGCTGATGAGCGGCAACGGCGTCGCGGACGCGCTCGAAAGCCGGGGCCACAAGGTCACGCGCATCGACATGGACCGCGACGTTGCACAGCGGCTTGCCGAGACGAAACCCGATGTCGTGTTCAACGCGCTTCACGGCGTTCCGGGCGAGGACGGGACGGTGCAGGGAATGCTCGACCTGATGGGCCTCAAATACACCCACAGCGGGCTGGTTACCTCGGTGATCGCGATCGATAAGGAATTGACGAAGCAGGCGCTCGTGCCCCATGGAATCCCTATGCCGACGGGGACGATGGTCGACAGCGAAAGCCTGTTTTCAGTTGACCCGCTGCCGCGCCCCTATGTGCTCAAACCCGTCAACGAAGGATCGTCGGTCGGCGTTGCGATCGTCAGGGACGACAGCAATTACGGCAACCCGATCGCGCGCGAAGCAGTGGCGCCCTGGCAGGAATTCGACCGGCTGCTCGCCGAACCCTTCATCAAGGGGCGCGAGCTGACCGTCGCGGTGCTGGCCGACACGCCGCTGGCCGTCACCGAGCTTCGCGTCAAAACGGGCTTTTACGATTATGACGCCAAATATACCGAAGGGCTGACCGAGCATGTCTGCCCCGCCGACGTGCCCGCCGACGTCGCGCAGCGGATGAAGGATCTGGCGCTGCAATCGCACCGTCTGCTCGGCTGCAAAGGCGCTTCGCGCTCGGACTTTCGCTGGGACGACGAACATGGCCTCGCGGGCATCTTCCTGCTCGAGGTCAATACCCAGCCGGGGATGACGCCGCTCAGCCTCGTGCCCGAGCAGGGTCGTGCGGTGGGCATGGATTATGCCGAACTGGTCGAACGCATCGTGGGGGAAGCGTTGTCATGAGCAAGACACAGATCAAACGCGGGAAATCCCCGCCAAGGCGGCCCGCGCGCGCGCCGAAAAAGCGGCGCAAGATCCAGCAATCGCGCCTCAACGCGATCATCAACGCGCTGCCGATCAGCCCGCAGCGGCTGCAAAAGGTCGCCAACTGGACGATCGGGCTCAGCCTGTGCGCGGTCGCCGCGATCGGTGCGCATGCCACCGGGGTGACCGCGAAGATTCACGAGGAATATGCGCAGGCGGTCGGCCGCGCGGGGTTCCAGGTCAGGAAGGTCGAGGTCGTCGGTGCCGACCGTATCGACCGGCTCAAGGTCTATGACATCGCGCTCGCGCAAAAGGACCGTTCGATGGCGGCGGTCGACCTCGAGGATGTACGCGGCGACCTGATGAAATATGGCTGGATCAAGGATGCGCGCGTGTCGCGGCGGCTGCCCGACACGCTGGTCGTCGACATCGTCGAGCGCACGCCGGCGGCGATCTGGCAGCATAATAACCGCCTGTCGCTGATCGACGAAAAGGGCGTCGTGCTCGAACCCGTGACCGTCGCGACGATGCCCGACCTGCCGCTTGTCATCGGACCGAAGGCGAACCAGCGCTCGCAGGACTTGGGCCGCCTGCTCGCCGAGGCGAGCAGCCTCAAGGAACTGCTCGCCGGCGCGACCTGGGTCGGCAATCGCCGCTGGGACCTCCGCTTCCGCAGCGGCGAGACGCTGTCGCTTCCCGAGGGCGAAGCCGAGGCGAAGGCCGCGCTCGCCAAATTCGCGCATATGGACGGCGCCAACCGCTTGCTCGGACGCGGCATCTTGCGCTTCGACATGCGCGACCCCGACCGTTTCGTGCTGCGTCTGCCGCACGAAGGGCAGGTTGCACCCGCCAGGCTCGACGATGCGCGCGCGGCGGTCGATGCTGTCGCCGCAGCAAGCTCGGCGGAGAAGGGATAAGCCATGCCGCCACCGCGCATCGAAAAGATCATCACCGCGCTCGATGTCGGGTCGTGGAAAGTATGTGCGCTGATCGCGGGGCAGACCGCCGACGGCCAGCTCCACGTCCTCGGCACCGGCCAGCGCGAAAGCCGCGGTGTGCAGCGCGGCTATGTCGCGGACATGGAGCAGACCGAACATATCGTGCGCGAGGCGATCGAGCAGGCCGAGCGCATCGCCGGCCTCAACATCGACGACGTCTGGGTCAGCTTCTCGGCAGGCGGACTGCTCAGCGATGTCGCGCCGATCGAGAGCGAGCTCGGCGGCCACCGGATCGAGCAGGAGGATATCGACGATCTGCTCGCCGCGGGCCGCGCGGGCATCGATCCCGAAGGCCGGATGATCCTGCACGCGCAGCCTGCGCTCTACACGCTCGACGGCCTCAACGGGGTCAAGAATCCGATCGGTCTCCACGCCGACCGGCTCGGCGTCGACATCCATATCATCATGGCCGACGGGGCGCCGGTGCGGAACCTCGAGGCCGCGGTGCGGCAGGCGCATCTCGACGTCAATGCCGTCGTTGCCTCGCCGATCGCCGCGGGGCTCGCCTGTCTCTCGGATGAGGAGCGCGACCTTGGTGTCGCGCTCGTCGAACTCGGCGCCGCGGTGACCACCGTCTCGCTCTATGCCGGCGGCATGCTCGTCGAAATGGTGTCGCTGCCGTTCGGTGCGAGCGACATCACCGACGACATCGCCTCGGCCTTCGGCATCCGGCGCAGCCAGGCGCAGCGACTCCAGAGCTTCTACGGTTCGGCGTCGGCCTCTCCGCGCGACAATAACGAGATCATCGAGCTTGAGCCCGGCGCGCCATCGGGCAGCGATTCCCCGCGCATCACGCGCGCGCAGCTCGTATCGGTGATCCGCCAGCGTCTCGATGCGATGATGGGAGAGATCGGCAGGACGTTGAAAGACCTGCATTTCGTCGGCCCGATCGGCCGTCAGGTCGTGCTTGTCGGCGGCGGCGCCGACCTCAAGGGCATCGCCGACTATACCCAGAGCGCGCTCGGCCGCGCCGCGCGCGTCGGGCGACCGCGCGGCTTGCACGGCCTGCCCGATGCGCACAGCGGTCCGGCTTTCGCGACGCTCGCGGGTCTGGTTCTCTATGCGGCGTCGGACCCGGTGGACCTTCGCGACCTCCCCATGATGTCCCAGGATGTCTATCGGCCCGCCGGCACTTCGATCCTTCACCGGTTGATGGCCGCGTTGAAAAGCAGTTTTTAGGGGCCGAGAGGCCAAAAGGGTTAATTTTTTGGGTGATTCCGGCGTCACAATAGTGCAATGCGGTAACAGGAATCCGGACGGCAGGACCACCGTCCGTCTGGGTCGCATGGTGAGGGAAGCGGCACCGGTTCGCCGCTGCAGGGAGACTGATTGATGAGCATCAATATTGGCCCGCCGCAGGTCGACGAGCTGAAGCCGCGCATCGCGGTGATCGGCGTCGGCGGCGCGGGCGGCAATGCCATCGCAAACATGATCGCGGCACGCGTCGAAGGGGTCGATTTCATCGTCGCCAACACCGACGCGCAGGCGTTGAACGCTTCGCCGGCCGAACGGCGCATCCAGCTGGGGACGCAGATCACCCAGGGTCTGGGCGCGGGCTCGCGCCCCGAGGTGGGCCGCGCGGCCGCCGAGGAAAGCATCGCACAGGTCGAAGAGGCGCTGAACGGCGCGCATATGTGCTTCGTTGCCGCCGGCATGGGCGGCGGCACCGGCACCGGCGCGGCGCCCGTCATCGCCAAGGCGGCGCGCGACCGCGGCATCCTGACCGTCGGCGTCGTGACCAAGCCCTTCACCTTCGAAGGCCAGCGCCGCATGCGTTCGGCGGACTCGGGTATCGCCGAGCTGCAGGATCATGTCGACACGCTGATCGTCATCCCGAACCAGAATCTCTTCCTCGTCGCCAACCCGAACACGACCTTCAAGGAAGCGTTCACCATGGCCGACGAAGTGCTTCAGCAGGGCGTTCGCGGCATCACCGATCTGATGGTCATGCCCGGCCTCATCAACCTCGACTTTGCCGACGTGCGCAGCGTGATGCGCGAGATGGGCAAGGCGATGATGGGCACCGGCGAAGCCGAAGGCGACGGCCGTGCCCTCGAAGCCGCGCAAAAGGCGATCGCCAATCCGCTGCTCGACGGCGTGTCGATGGCAGGCGCCAAGGGCGTCATCATCTCGATCACCGGCGGCGAGGACATGCGCCTGATGGAAGTCGACGAGGCCGCGAACCATATTCGCGAACTGGTCGATCCCGATGCCAACATCATCTGGGGCAGCGCGTTTAACGACAATCTTGACGGCAAGATCCGCGTTTCGGTGGTCGCCACCGGCATCGACAACAACGGCGAAACCGCCGCGCAGGCATCGCCTGCAGCGCGCAGCTTCTCTTTCGCCCCGGCGCGCGCGGCAACGCCCGCACCGGTGGCCGAAGAGGTTGTCGAGCCCGAGGTTCGGGAAGAGCCGCTGGCGGCGACGCAGCCCGCGCGCGAGGACAATGATCCGGCCCCCGGCTTCTCGCTGGGCGGTACGGTCGAGCCCGAAGCTCCGGTCGCGGCTGTCGAAGAGGAGCCGATGGAATTGTCGCGCGTCGCCGCGACTTACGATGACACGGCCGATGAACTCGTGCTGGACGCACCCGAGGCGCCGGCGGAATATCGCTCCGCGCCCGCTGCGGAAACGGCCGCGGAATCGCCTGCACGCGCGATTGGCGGTGGTACGTTGTTCGAACGCATGTCGCGTCTGTCGCGCGGAGCTGCCGCGCCCGATGCGGAGGACGGCGACAAGGACGACGGGGTCGATATCCCGCGGTTCCTGGGACGCCAGAACAACCAGTAACAGGGCTTCGAGCGGCCGTCCGTCACGTGCGACGGGCCGGAAATCGGGATGAATTGCCGATGCGGCAAGCGAAAATGACGGCGAAGCCGGCGCGCGCACGGCGGATTGCCTGCGCGTTCGGCGCGCTGTTGTTTGTGTCTGCCGTCCTGTCGCCGGTTCATGCCATGCAGGCGACGCCGCCCGACGCGGCGACCCGTGCCGCGATGGAAAAGCGAACGACGGCGCGCACCCTGCTGTCGTCGGCGCTCGCGCGCATCGCGGCGAACAACAGCGACACGGGTGCGTTGCTCGATGCCGGGCGCGCGTCGATCGACCTCGAGGATTATCGCGCTGCGCTCGGCTTCCTCGTTCGTGCCGAGCAGGCGAACCCGCGTGACGGGGCGGTCAAGGCGGCGCTTGGTTCGGCAATGGTCCATATGGAAAATCCGACCCGCGCGCTCGATTATTTCGGCG
>NZ_DASWTD010000562.1:0-1584 GCF_036402335.1 Sphingopyxis sp.
ACGGCGGATTGCTCAGTCTCGAGGAGGCGTGCGACAGATACAGGCTGAGCAATGAAGAAATCGGCTCGTGGCGGCGCTCGCTCGATCGCTCCGGACTTCCCGGGCTTCGCATCACCAAGCTCCAGCGGTATCGAGGACGACATATGGATTGATCGATCGATGTCGCGCTACCCCCACCATGCGCGGCACCGGCCGGACGGCGCGGGCGACTGGTCCCGCTCGCGCCGTCCTTCCAAATTCGCTTTATGCACGCGCAAGCCCATGATATATTTCAGTTCTGATGCCAGCGCCGGATCACGCCCGACCGATCAGCCCGGACCATCCGGTGTGGCACGCGCTTTGGTCCTATGAGGTCGGCCCCGAGAAAGCGGATCTGACGTTCACGGCGCGCCTCGTGCGCGAGAATGGCTGGGCCGAAGCATACGCCGAACGCGTGTTCGACGAGTATCGGTGTTTCTGCTTCCTCGCCGCTACGAGCGACGCCGAGCTGACGCCTTCCGACGCCGTCGATCAGGTCTGGCACCTTCACCTCACCTATACGCGCGACTATTGGGAGCGATTTTGCCCCAAGGTGCTCGGCCGTCCCCTGCACCACGGCCCAACCGCCGGCGGCAGCGACGAACGCTCACGCTTCTTCGACCAATATGCCCGGACGCTGCGTCGATACGAACAGGTTTTCGGCGCGCCGCCGCCGGACGATATCTGGCCCGATGCGGCGCGGCGTCTGATCGACGATCCCCGCGCACGCCGCGTCCATCCGCGCGATGGGGTCGTGCTGCCGCGAAGCGCGCTCCGCGGGGCATCCATCATTGCAGCCTGCCTTCTCACCGGTGTTGGCCTATGGTTCGGGAGTGTCGTCTTATGACAATGTTCAGCCACGCAAGCTGGAGCGGCAGCGAGTTCCTCGCGCTTTATGCCATGCTTCTTATGGCCGTCATCTATCTCGGCTTTGCCATTCCGCATTCTCTCCGCCCCGGCGGCCGGGAAGCGCGATCTCTCCCGGACGAACAGGTCGCCTATCTGGCAGGCGGGCGCGAGCGTTATGCCGAGCTTGTCGCGACGCGGCTTATGACCGCAGATGCGATCACGATAACAGCGGACCGAAAAGTCGCAATCCAGGGCACGAATGGCCTACACGGCCCCGGTGAAGCGGCGATCCTTGCCCTCCCCTCACCAACGGACTGGAGCGCGATCGACCATGCGCTTCGCGCCAGCGCCGAGAACGTCCGCAAGAGCCTGATCGCCGGGGGGCTGCTCATGCGGCGGCCGCGCGTTATCCTGATCCGCCTTTGCCAGACGCTGCCCTATCTGCTCCTCATCGCGCTTGGCCTGTCGCGCTGGCGCTACGGCAACGCACTCGATCATCCGACCGGCTTTCTGACGGCGTTGATGATTCTGACCGCCTTTCTCGCGCTGCTGCGCTGGTTCACGCTGGAAAAGCGAACCCGGAGCGGCTTCGCGGCGATCGAGGACGCACAGGCGCGTGCCGAGCGTCTCCGCCGCGCCCCGATGCCGGATGAAATTCCCCTTGCCGTGGCGCTTTTCGGCACCGCCGTGCTCGCTGGTTCGAACCTCACCGATTTT
>NZ_DASWTD010000563.1:0-4039 GCF_036402335.1 Sphingopyxis sp.
CGGGCATCGGCGCCTTTATTCCCGATCGATCGGCGCAGAGCGAGCGGAGCTGCGGCGCCGCGCGCGGCATCTTCGCGCGCGCCGACTGCATCGCCGATGGCGAGGCGGCGGGGCGGGGGCTCTATGGCCCGGTCCTCGCGCGCGCGGTGGGCGGCGCGCTTTCGCTGCCGGCGCCCGGCGCGAAGGCGTTCGTCGATTTCCAGACCGACGTCACCGTCGACGACCTGCGCCTCGCGACCCGCGAAAACTACCGGTCGGTCGAGCATGTCAAACGCTACACCGTCTGGGGCATGGGCACCGACCAGGGCAAGCTGAGCGGGGTCAACGGGATTACCGCGCTCGCGGCGTTGCAGGGGATCGCGCCCGGGGCGCTCGGCACGACCAAATTCCGGCCGCCCTTCGCCCCTGTCGCCTTCGGCGCGCTCGCCGCCGAGCAGGCGAACGGCAGGTTGCTGAAGGGCTGGCGCCGCCTGCCCGCGCACGACTGGCACCAGGAGCAGGGCGCCGAATTCGAGGATTATGACTGGCTGCGTCCGACGCATTATCCGCGCGGCGCCGAAACGATGGCCGCGGCGGCGCAGCGCGAGGCGATCGCGGTCCGGAAGCGCGCCGGGCTGATCGACAGTTCGTCGTTCGGCAAGATCGAGCTGAAAGGGCCCGAGGCGGGGCGCTTCCTCGACCTGCTATCGGTCGGAAGCCCGTCGACGATCGCGGTCGGGTCGATCCGCTACAACCTGCTGACCGACGAGTTCGGCACGCTCATCGACGATGGCGTCGTCAGCCGGCTCGGCGACGATCATTTCCTGCTCAACGCCAGCAGCGGCCACGCCGAGCGGATCGCGCGCTGGCTGGAGCAATGGCACCAGTGCGAATGGCCGCTCGACCTCGTCATCCAGGACGTCACCGAAGCGTGGGCGGTGCTCGCGCTCGCCGGGCCGCGCGCGCGCGCGGTGCTCGAACGTACGGGCTGCGACATCGACCTGTCGGCGGAAGCCTTTCCGCACAACCGGATTCGGACCGGGCACCTCGGCGGGGTGCCGGTGCGTATCCAGCGCGTCAGCTTCACCGGCGAGCTGTGCTTCGAGATCGGGATCGCGGCGGATTATGGCGCGAGCCTCGCGCGCCACCTGATGGCGTGCGGCGCGGCCGAGGGGCTGATCGCCTTCGGGCTCGAGGCGCTCGACATCCTCCGGCTCGAAAAGGGCTATCTCCATGTCGGCACCGACACCGACAGCCGCACCCAGCCCGCCGACATCGGGTGGGGCAAGGGCGTCGCGCGCAAGGCGTCGGATTTCGTCGGCAAACGCTCGCTGCTCCATCCGGCGGCGCGGCGGCCGGCGCGCGCCGAGCTGATCGGGCTGCGGCCGGTCGACCCCGCGGTCGTGCTGCCCGTCGGCGCGCATGTCATCGGCGGCGATCCGCATCCGAGCCAGGGTATCGTCACGAGCAGCGCGTTCAGCCCCGCGCTCGGCCGCGGCCTGTCGCTCGGCCTGCTCGACGGCGGCCGGTCGCGGCATGGCGAGCGGGTAGAAATCTGGTCCGAGGGCAAAAGCTGGCCCGCGGTGGTCGCGGCGCCGGGCGGTTACGATCCCGAAGGGGCGCGGCTGCGTGACTGAACTCGTCCGCCACCGCCCGCTCGCGGGGCGCGACGTCGTCGCCGGCGATGTGCGGATGGTCGTGCGGAGCGACCTGACCGCGCATATGCTGACCACGCGCGATGCCGTCGAGATCGACGGCGCGATCCGGACGGCGCCGTGCGAGCATCTATTCGTCGGAAACGAGGGTGGCGAAGGGTTGGCGCGGCTGGCCGCCGTTTCCGGAGGCGCCGCCGCGCTGCTTCACGACATGACCGCGGCGTTCGTCTTTATCGACCTGATCGGCCCCGGCGTTACGGCGAAGCTCGGCCTTGCGCACGTCGACCCGGGAACGGCCGGCGCGATGCGGCTCGCCGACCTTCGCATCGTCGTCGATCGTCGCGACGATGGCCTGCGCCTCATCGTCGGGGCATCCTATGCGCAATATGTCTGGTCCTGGCTCCTGACGAAGTTCGAGACGCTATAAACCAAATAGGTTATTTCTCTTGACATCGTAACGCTGATATGGCACAAGTGTCACATCATGAAGAATTGCGAGTCGGGCCGGCGCCCTTCCTTTGACGGGAGGGTGTTCCGGCCCGTCTGCTTTGGAGGCGTGGGCGATGGATCTGGTCGTGAGAAGCGGAAAAGGACGATTGCTGGTCGAGGCGAAACCGTCGCGGCGCGAGATTTCGCAGCGCAAGCGCGACGAGTTCATCCGGCATCTGGGCGAGACCTGCAATGTGTCGCTGTCGGCCGAGCGCACCGGCGTGGCCTTTTCGACCTTTTACAGGATTCGCCAGCGCGATGCGGCCTTTGCCGCGGCATGGCAGAGCGCGCTCGATGACGGATATCAGCGGCTGGAAATGGGGTTGCTCCATGCCGCGCTCGCGGTCGTGGAAGGCCGGCGCCCGGATGGAAGCGAAACGGGGGATGGCGCGGTTATCGCACCGATGACGATGGAGCAGGCGATGCGGGTCCTCGGGCGGCATGAGGGGAGCGTTCGCGGCGGGAAGCTCCGCAGCCTTCGCCTCGGCAAAGGCAGGATGCCGACGTCGGAAGAAACCGATGAGGAGGTTTTGAAGCGGCTTGCGATCCTGCGCCGCCAGCGCGGCTGGGACCAGCTGTAGCGATGGTACAGGCGACCCGCGACGTCGTCGGCGACATTCTCGAGCTGTTGGGGACCCTGAGGTCTGGCCAATTGCGGCGATTGATGCGCGACCTTCCGTTGAAATATCGGCGCCAGCTGGTCGAACGGTGGCAGGGCTGGGCACAGGAGGGGCAATGCGAACCGCCGGGCGACTGGCGCATCTGGATGATCCGGGCCGGGCGTGGGTTCGGCAAGACGCGGGCGGGGGCGGAATGGATCAGCGAATGGGCGCGAATGCTGCCCGACGCCCGGATCGCACTGGTTGCGGCGAACGATGCCGACGGGCGGCGCGTGATGATCGAGGGGCCGAGCGGGCTGCTGGCTGTGGCGCGATCGGACGAAGAGCCGCGCTGGCGCGAAGGGCTGCGCGAACTGCATTTCAGCAGCGGGGCGGTGGCGACGCTCTATTCGGCGGCGGCGGCCGAGAATTTGCGCGGGCCCGAGCATCATGTCGCCTGGTGCGACGAACTGGCGAAATGGCCGCAGGGCGATGCGGCGTGGGACAATCTGATGATGGGTTTGCGGCTGGGCGAGGCACCCCGCGTGCTGGTGACGACGACGCCGCGCCCGACCGCGCTGATGCGGCGGATCATGGCGTTGCCGGGGTATGAGGAAACGCGCGGCGGGACGAACGACAATCCCTATCTGCCGTCGACCTTCGTCGAGGCGATGGTGGCGAGCTATGGCGGGACGCGGCTGGGGCGGCAGGAACTCGATGGCGAGTTGCTCGAGGATGTCGAGGGCGCGCTGTGGACGCGCCGACTGGTCGAGCGGTGCCGCGTTGCGGCGGGCGAAATCGGCAAGGTCGTGCGCGTCGTGATCGGGGTCGATCCGCCGGCGACGGCGCATGGCGATGCCTGCGGGATCGTCGTCGCGGCGCTGCTGCGCGACGGACGGCTGGCGGTGGTCGAGGATGCAAGCGTCGAGCGGGCGCCGCCGGGCGTGTGGGCGCAGGCGGTGGCAAGCGCGGCGGCGCGCTGGGGCGCCGACCGGGTCGTCGCCGAGAGCAATATGGGCGGCGAGATGGTCGAGGGGACGCTGCGCCAGGCCGCGCTGACGCTGCCGGTGGTGCCGGTGCACGCGAGCGTCGGCAAGGCGCGACGTGCCGAGCCGGTGGCGCTGGCCTATGAGCGCGGGCGCGTGGTGCATGCGGGGGCGTTCGCGGAGCTGGAAGACCAGCTTTGCGGGCTGCAGATCGGCGGTGGTTATGCGGGGCCGGGGCGCTCGCCCGATCGGGCGGATGCCTGTGTCTGGGCGCTCGCGGCTTTGCTGGAGGGGTTGCAGAAGGCGAAGGAGCCGGGGGTGATGCGGGTTT
>NZ_DASWTD010000564.1:0-1825 GCF_036402335.1 Sphingopyxis sp.
AATCCTCAAGCTTCGGGTCGTTGGCGACGAGGAAGCGCGGCATCGCCGAGACGGCGTCGGACGTTGCAAGCCCGTCGTCGAGAGTCAGGGTCGTTTCAAAGCCCGCCTGACCGATCACCGACAAAGCGGTGCCGCTATAAGCCCCATAGGGCCAGATCCAGATGCGCGGACGCGTACCGGTGGCCCGCTCGATTTCGTCCGAAATGGTTTTTGCGTCGGCGTGGAGGCGCGCACGATAGGCCGCTTCGCTCTCATAGCCCCCGGTCGCCTCATCGAACGCCAGCGCTGCCGCGGCCGGCTCGCTGTTGCCTTGCGGATTGGCACGGATGCCGCGGTGGAGATCGTGGCTGTGCGAGGCGATTTCTATCAGGCCCGACGCAGCCATCTCGCGCACCTGATCCCAGGTCACGAAATGATCGCGCGCGACGTCGACGTCGCCAAAGCGAACCTTCTGGCCTTGGGGCGTGCTGATCCATTTGCCCACCGGCGCGAACACGGCCGGCCAGCCATAGGCCTTCAGGATCGGATAGACGCGCGTATAGAAGCTGGCATAGCCGTCATCGAAGGTGAGCAGCACCGCCCGGTCCGGAAGCGCCGGCCCGCCCCGATGGGCGGCAAGCACGGCATCAGCGGACACGGGAACATAGCCGTTCTCGCGCAGCCAGGAGAGTTGCTGGATCAGCCGTTCGGTGCGCACTGCGATGAACCGCTGGTCGGGATTGGCATCCGACACATCGTGCCAGGTAATGGAAACCAGCCGCTTCGACAGCCAAGGCTGCTCGGCGGCCGCGACGGGGCGTGCCGCCGGCGGAACGAAAGGCGGACGCTCAGCAGCCGCTGGCATTGCGGTGACGGTAAGAGACGCGGCAAGGGCGCCGGTGAGGAAGCGTTTCATCGCAGGGCCTTAAAATCGATAGGTGAGATTGAAGGAGGCACGGAAATCCGGCTCGTAATCGCCGTCGTAAGGTCGATAGAGCGCATTGATCCCGGCCGAGACGGTGAGTACATCGTTGGTCGTGAAGCGCTGGCGATATCCGGCCGAGAGGATTGCTCCCGTGCCGAAATCTCGCTGCCAAAGCCCACCAGCACCAAGCGTCAGCGAATGATCCCAGACCGTCTGGTAGCGGCGATGGATGATGTGGGTGAAGGTGGCAGCCGGGAGCGCTGCAACCTCGGCGCCCGGACTGTAGTAAGCGACGTTGGAGCGGCTGTTGAACGACGCGCTCAGATCAAAACCTGCATCCACCCGGAAATGCGGCCTCGTATGAACCCGCTGCGTCGCCTGAAGGAGCGTGGTCAGCCGCTCGTTGCCATCATTGAACCACAGCGCCTGGGCGCTGAGGCGCACTTCCTTTCGTTCGTGCGCGCGCCATCGGTAGAAAGCGTTCACGCCATCCGCGCGAACTCCGTTGCGTAGCGCGCGAAGCGGCGTGTCGCGCGACAGAATCTCGCCGGCGACGCCGACTTGACTGTGATCGTCGAGATCGACCGCCACCGCCAACCGTCCGCCGAGCTTGCCACCATCGCCATAGCGGTGCCGCGACACTTCCGCTTCGGCCGTCAGGTCGCGAACCCGATAATCGATGCCGGCAAAGGCCCAGTCGTGATCGCCCTTGCCTTCCGGGAAACGGCTTCCGGCATGGCCCGCACCGGCAAAGACGCGCCAGTCGTAGGCGATCGGCGGCGAGTAAAGGGCCGCTTGAAGGCCGCGGTCGCCATTACCGGTCAGCGGGCTTCCGCCGCCGAACCCATATTCGCCTTCGATACGCAGCTCCGGCTTGTTATGTACCTCCCAGAGCCGCGCGAGGCGGCGCGCCGAGAGATT
>NZ_DASWTD010000565.1:0-7333 GCF_036402335.1 Sphingopyxis sp.
GTGTTGAGAAGGGCGAGAAGAAAAAGCGCGGGCCAAAGCACGGCGCGGCTCGGCATGGCGCGGCGGGTGGCCGCCATGAAGCCCAGCATCAGCAGCGACGAGAGGCCGAGGCGGGCGAGGACGAGGGTGAAGGGCGGCACTTCACGCAATGCTATGCCGAGAAAGAAGAAAGAGCCTCCCCACAGCACCGATAGCAGGATCAACATCCCCCATTCGGTGCCGCCCATCCGGAGATTGATCGATGCTGTCATGACGCGGCCCTAGCGGCGAACCGAATGGCGAAGCGTCCCGCTTCTTGCGGTCAAAGCCGCCCCGCCGGGACAAGCAGCGTCAGCTTCGCCTTGCCGACCTTGCGTGTCGTGTCGATTTCGAAACCCGCGACCTCGACCATTTCCTTCGCGCCGGTTTCGATCGATATCCAGCTATCGGGCCCGATCCAGCCGAGGCGGTTGAGCTTGTCGAGCGCGACGCTGCCGGCGCCGGTATCGTAGGGCGCGTCGAGCATCAACAGGTCGCAGGTGCGCCTCGCGGGACCGAGGCTCATCACCGAGCCGGCGCGGATGTCGGCGCGGGGCGTGGCGCCGAGGGCCGCGAGGTTGATTCTGAGCGCATCGAGCGCGTCGCGATCCTGTTCGGCAAACAGGCATTGGCCGGCGCCGCGCGACAGCGCTTCGATGCCGAGCGCGCCCGATCCCGCGAACAGATCGGCAACCACCAGCCCTTCGAAGCTGCCGAGGCGGCTCGTCAGCATCGAAAACAGCGTTTCGCGCGTGCGGTCCGCGGTCGGGCGTGTCGCATCGTTCCTCGGCGCAAGCAGCTTGCGGCCGCGCCATTCCCCCGAAATTACACGCATCAGCCGAGATGCCGGCGGAATTTGAACAGTTCGTCGCGCGGCACCACGTCGACCGCGCCGAGCGGCATGCCGCCGAGTTCGAACGCGCCGTAACGGGTGCGGATCAGGCGGCTGACCTGCAATCCGAAATGTTCGAGCACCTTGCGAACTTCCCGGTTCTTGCCCTCGGTCAGCGTCATTTCGACCCACTGGTTGCGCCCCGTGCGGCGTTCGAGATTGGCGTCGATCTTGCCGTAGCGGACACCGTCGATCTCGATCCCCATCGCGAGTTCCTCAAGTTGCGCCTGGCTGATGTCGCCGAAGGCGCGGGCACGATAGGTCCGCTCGACCCCGCTCGCGGGGAGTTCGAGCTGGCGCTTGAACTCGCCGTCGTTGGTGAGCAGCAGCAGCCCTTCGGTATTATAGTCGAGGCGGCCGACGGGCATCAGGCGCGGCAGGTCCTTGGGCAAAAGATCGTAGATCGTCTTGCGCCCCTTGGGATCGCGTGCCGCGGTGATGCACCCTGCGGGCTTGTGGAAGCGGTAGAGCCGGGTGGAGACGGGCTTGGCGACGGGATTGCCGTCGACGGTCAATCCCTCGAGCGAGCCGAGCAGGGGGGCAGGATGGACGATGACCTGGCCGTTCAACGCGATCCGGCCTTCCTCGACCATCCGTTCGACATCGCGGCGCGAGCCGACACCGGCGCGCGCGAGCAGCTTCGCGATGCGCTGCGGCCCGTCCTCGCGCTCGGCCTCGGCGGGTTTGGTCTTGAGCGCGGAGGCGGCGCCGCGCGCGGCGCGGCGACCGCGGGGGGCATCGCGGTCTGCGGCGGAACGAGGCGTCGAGCGGGGTGGATGGCGGGTCGTCATCGGAACGGATGCGGCTTTCTTGTCGTTTTCAGGGAAAATAGTGTTGCGTTGTGATCACGCTCATAGCCGGAAAAGACCCGCTTCGTCGATGGCAAGCACAAGCGATCTTGCAGGACGGCGCAGAGCGAGTCATGGCGTACGAACCCTAAGGGAGTCCTCATGCTCTTTGGCCACCGCCCGACCTGCATCAAGCGATTGCTGATCATCGAAGATGATCCGCTGACCGCTTTCGATAATGAGCACACGCTGAAGATCGGCGGGTACGACATTGTCGCGACGGTCGACTCGGGCGAGGCCGCGGTGGCGATCATGGCTGCCGAACCGATCGATGCGCTGGTGCTCGATCTGGGGCTCGCTGGTCATATGACCGGACGCGAAGTCGCGCGGCTCGCCCGCGATCGCGGCATCGCGGTGCTGCTGGTGACGGGACAATGCCCCGCCGATGCCGAAGAGATCGCGATAGCCTGCCTCGGCAAGCCGCACAGTGCATCGGCGCTCGTGTCGGCCTTGAAGGCGGTCGAGTCGATGACTTGCAAAAACCAGGCGCCGCGCAAGGTCAGCGGATTGCAGACCTATTGGCGCCCCGCCGCCGCGTGAGTGCGATCGGCGGACAAATAGCCGCTTCCAATTTGCCTCCGACGCTTTAGGCCTTGGCTGAGGTAAAAGCGCGTCCTCCACCGGATCGTGCGAGGGAGGAGCCGATTGTGCAGTCAGAGAGTGTGACGCCGCCGCCGCAAAGCTGGCGGAACAGCATCCGGCCCTATTTCGAACGCGCGCCGCTCGCTGCCGCACTGCTCGGGATTTCATCGGGCTTTCCCTATGCGATGATCGGCGCGACGCTGACGACGCGGCTGTCGCAGGACGGATTCGAGAAATCCTCGATTACCGCATTTTCGCTGGCGTTCCTCGTCTATAATCTGAAGCCGCTTTGGGCCTGGGTCGTCGACGCAGTGCGCCTGCCGGTCATCGGCCGTCTCGGCCAGCGCGTGTCGTGGCTGATCCTGACCGCCGCGCTGGTCATGCTCGCAGTCTTCAACCTCGCGATGGTCGACCCGCAGCATGTCGGCCAGTCTCCGGTCGGGCAGTTCATGCAGTGGTTCGGAATGGGCCGCGAAGGCGAATTCGCCGCGCTATTCGAAATGGCGATCGGCGCGGTTCTCGTCGGCTTCGCCGGGGCGACCTTCGACGTCGTGATCGATGCGTACCGGATCGAGATATTGAAGCCCGAACAACTCGGCGTCGGGTCGGGCATGTCGCAATATGGCTGGCGCATCGGATCGGCAGGCGCGGGTGCGGTGGCGCTGTTCCTCGCGGCGCGGCAAGGCTGGGAAGCGGCCTATTTCGCCTGCGCGATGTTCGCGCTTCCCGCGGTCATCGCGGCCTTCTGGGTCGGCGAACCCGAACGCCACCGCGAGGTGGTAAAACGCGAAGGGCGCCCGGGCATCGTCGCGGGCATCGTTGGCCCCTTCACCGAGTTTTTCAGCCGCCACGGCGCCTGGCTCGTGCTGCTGTTCATCCTGCTCCACAAGATCGGCGACACGCTGGCGAACCTCACGCTTCGCCTGCTGCTCGACGATCTCGGCTTCAGCAACGACGAGATCGCCATTTACGATGTGGGCATCGGTTTCTGGGCCTATCTGATCGGCATTTTTATCGGCGGTGTGATGTATGCAAAGCTGGGAATGAAGCGGTCGGTGCTGATCAGCCTGATCCTGATGGCGATCAGCAATTTCAGTTTCGCGCTGCTGGCGGCGGCCGGGCACAGCAATTGGGGGCTTGCCGGTGCGATCGGCTTTGAGAATATCGCCAGCGGGATCGGCGGCGTCGTTGTGGTTGCCTATTTCTCGGCGCTCTGCGACCTGCGCTTTACCGCCGCACATTATGCGCTGATCAGTTCGGCCGCGAGCATTGTCGGGCGCTTCCTGACGGGCACCACCGCGGGCGCGATGATGGAAGAGTTCGGCAATGTGAACTTCTATCTGTTCACCGTCGCCGCCGCGCTTCCCGGAATTATCCTGTTCTGGATCATGATGCGTAGCGGGCTGGTCGATGCGTCGGTCGGAACCGCGGGTACCGAACCTGCAGGAAAGGCGGCGACATAGCGACCGGATCGCCGTCGACGTCGGCTTTGGGGTGGGAAGCGGACGTCAGCTGTCCTGATGCTGTGAATTGGCCACGGTGTTAAAGCGCGCCTCCCCGATCTCTGAAGAATGGCTAGATGCGAAGCGGTAGACGAATGTCGCCACAACAGCCGTGCCAAGCAGGATCAGTCCCGGAACAATCAAACCCTCAGGCCAATCTGCATCTCTTGAAATGAACATCGCTGCGGCGATGCCGCAAACTACGACTACGGCAGTGCCACTACGCGCAGGGCTTAAATCGCGGTACGCCTCCTTGTTGCTAGGCGCTGTGGCGCACCACGCGACAAATAGTACCCACCATCCGAGTTGGACGTCGCTGGCCAGACCTCTCAGTTCCTCCGTTGGCGAGATGCGTGCTGCGACATATGAGGAGAGTAGGTAAGCACCCGTAGCCATCAGGAAGAGGCTCTGCATGACCGGCCTCCAGAACTGTCTGGTAGATAACTTGCGAATGAAGACATTCATTGGCGTCTCCGCGAGTTGGTCATCAATGCAACACATGCACCACACCGCGGATGTCCGCAATCGGTCGGTCACCCGACGTCCGCACGAAATTGCCGTTGGAAAGCTAGTTCCGCAGCCGGTCGATCGCCTGCGCCAGCGCGACATAGAGCTTGCCGATATCCGACGAGAGCAGGGTGACGCTGATCGCCGATCCGTCGCGCGCGCCGATGAGCAGACGCAGCATTGCTTCGAAGTCGTGGATGAACCGGTTCACCGACGCGTGGAAGCCGTCGTCGGCCTGGTAGATACGCAGGATTTCCTTGGCCTCGCTATTGTCGATCAGCTTGACCGCGCGGCGCGCGAACACGCCGCGGTCGCCCTTCAGATACGCGTCCCATGCGATGTCGGAGACTTCGCTCGACAATATCTTGGTGACATCGATCGCGGTCGATTTCAGGGCTTCGGTGAGCACGCCCACCTGCTTCGCGAGCGAATCGCGGTCGGACGCCGCGATCGCCTGTTCGGCTTCGTTCACGCGCTGTTCGACGCTGGCGCTGGTGTCCATGATCGTGATCAGCTGGCGCATGAGCCGGTCGGCGGCGCCGTTCGCGGCCGCGACCGCGCGCGCCGAGGCGTCCTCGATCGCGTTCAATTGCGCCATGATCTCGTTCTTGAAGGCGGCATCGATCGCATCGGTCGCGGTCGCCTGCATCGCCTCCCGCGCCCCGGATACCAGCTTTTCGAGCGTCAGCCGCGCCTCGTCGGCCGCCGAATCGGCCGTGGCACGCACCTCGCCCAGCGTCGCGATCATGCGCGCCCCGCCCTGTTCGGCGAACTCGTCGGCACCCTCGCGCAGCTTGGCGAGCGCCGCCTCGGCGTCGGCGAGCGAGCCGTTGATGCGATCGACCATCTCCTGCTGGCTTGTCGCATGCCCCGCCATCTGCTCTTCGTTCGACTTGAGCGTCGCCTGCACCGCGTTGACGTGCGACATCGTCGATTGCGCCACCAGTTCCGAGGCATCGAGGAGCGGGCGGAGTTGCGACAGCGACGTTTGCGTCGTCTTGCCGTGCGAGGCGATGCGATCGAGTGCGTGCGGTAGCGTTTCGTCTAGTTCGCGCGTCACCGCATCGAGCGCCAGCAACAGCGATTCGGCGTGGGTAATCAGCTGATGCGCCGACACATTGCCGCTCTGTACTTCCTGCATGAAAGCGCCGAGTTGCGCCTTGGTGTCGTCGATCGCGCGGCCGATCACGCCCGTGCTTGCGCCGACGCTGACGTCGAGCACTTCGAGCTGCTTGCCGACTTCGGCGACATGCGCCGTGATGCGTGCAGCCAGCGCATCGCTGGCGTCGGCGTGGGCGACAAGCTGCGCGCCCATCGCGTCGCCGGCATCGCGCGCTGCGGCGAGCCTGCTGTCCATTTGTGATGCGGCGGCGTCAACGCCGTCGCGGAACTGTTTCCAGCTCTTGTCGATCTGGTTCGTCATCGCGGCGACGGTCGACTTCATGTCGTCGCGCGACGTGGCGGCGATCTGGGTCATTTGCGCCAACACGAGGCCGTGCGCGTCGGTGACCTGTGTGGAAGCGGCCAGCAGGTCCGCTTCGGTTTCCTTCGCCTGTTCCTGCAGCGCGACAATCGCTTCGAGGATGCTCGCGGTCGAGGCCTCTCCGGTTTGCGCCGCCTTTGCCGCTTCTTCGCCGAGCGCCGCCAGCCTGGCTTCGAGGTTCGCGCCCTGCTGGTGCGCGACCAGCCCCGCCTCGCGGAAATTGACCGCCAGCCGCTGTGCGACGTCGTCGATCCGCGGCAACCCCGCGAGCAATCCGTCCATCCGCTGCATCGCGACGTCGCCCGAGCGCGCGAGCTGATCGTGCGCATTGGCGATGACCGATGCGTTGCTGGCGAGCTTGTCGCTGCTTTCGCCGAGCCGCACGACGGTATCGAGCCCGAGTTGCTGGACGATCTTTGCCTGGTCGCCCAGTTGCTTCCGCGCGTCGGCGAGATGCAGTCCGAGCGAATGCATCGACTGGTTGAGCGCCAGATTCTCTTCGCGAAGCGCGGCCGCAATCCGCGTGAAACGCGCCTGTTCGGACCGGCTCGACCGCAACAGGACCATCCACAACAGCGTGAGCAAGGTCAGCGGCATCGCGATCGTCGCCACAAGCGCGGGCCAGTCGGCAAGCGCGGGACTGCTTGCGAAGCCGCGGGTCGCAACAGCGAGCGCGAATCCGGTCCAGCCGAGTGCAAGGAGGACGAGCAGGACCGGGGCAGCGCGCTCGCGCCACGCGGAGGGCTCGGCCACCGCCTCGCTGCTTTCACCGGCGTCGGTCAGGGACGACATATCGAGCCAATCGCGTTCGGGGAGTGCCTCCGCTTCGGGCGCAAGCGCGCTCTCCGCCGCCACGGCATCCGCCGGCACTGCGCTGTCTGTTTCCGGGTTTGCCGCGGAATCCCGCCACAATCCGACGATTTTCTTTTCCCCCGTCATCCCGCCATCTTAGCATCAAATGGCCGTCTTGAAACGGAAACTTAACCACGTGCTGGCAAAGCTGTGGAATGTCTTTCGATAGCGGCCCTCTCGACCGGTACCTCAGCTCCGCAATCGGCGACGATCGGGCGATGGCGCTCGACCTGCGCGGCGCCTTTACCGGAAGCGCGCGCGACCTTGCCGACCTGATGCGCCGGGCGCGGTGCGACGCGAACTGGGACGTTGCGGCGCTCCGCCTGAAGGGGCTGGCGGCGACCTTCGGCATCATCTCGCTGATCGAGCTTGCCGAACATGCGATGGCGGGCGCCCCGGGCGATCCCGCGGTGCTGCGCCGGATTAACGCGGCGATCGACGAGATCGCGTAAGGCTGCTCTGCCGATCAACCGGGTTCAATTCCGGTTCAGCGGCTTTTCTTCAGAGAAATATCGATATCCGCTGTCTTGCCTTGGCAACGCGACGGGTTTAGCCGCGTTTAGGACGCGCGGCCGAGCCCTCTTGTGCGTTGGTGTGCATGGGGCGAGGCGACCGATTCAGAGGAGAGATTTTGATGTTCACCCGTTTC
>NZ_DASWTD010000566.1:0-8060 GCF_036402335.1 Sphingopyxis sp.
CATATGCGCGGGTCGCTGACGGTGCGGAACCTGTTCGACACCAATCCGGTCAAGGATCCGACCTGGTCGGGTTATCCCTATTACAACACCAGCTGGTTCGACAGCGTCGGGGGCAGCGTCTTCCTGCAGTTGACCTATAAATTGGGAGGCTCGGCGCTCTGACCGAACGGGGCGCAAGCCCCCGGACGGATCGGCGATTGCGGTAGCGGCCGCGCCGCAAGCCTGCGGCTTGCTTCGCGCGGCCGATTGTTCATACCACGATCCAGGTGGAGCCTCGGCTCGTTCGGGAGATAGACAATGCGCATGTTTTTGATGGCGGCCCTGCTGGCGTCCGCGGCCGCCTGCCCTGTCCATGCGCACGAACAGCCCGTGCCGGCCGCGCAATCGAAACCGGTCCCGAAGGAAGATCTGCTGAAGCCGCCCGCCGACGCGGCGCATTATGTCGTGGTGTCCGAAGCGGGCAAACATGGCGACCAGTGGCGCTGGCAGCTGCCCGACGGCCGCACGGCGTATCGCTGGTCACAGGAGCTGCGCGGCTGGATCACCGAGATGGACCAGGTCACGACCTTCGCGCCGGGCGGCACGGTCGACGCGCTGACCGTCCGCGGAGTGACCATGTCGGGCGATGCCGCCGAGGAGTTCCGGGTCGCGAATGGCCGCGCGACGTGGAAAACGGCGACCGATTCGGGCGAGGCGGCGGCCGGCGGCTGGTACATCCCCGCGGCGGCGTCGGCATCGCCAATGCCCCGATGATCGATGCACTCGCCGCGGCGGGCGATGCCGGGCTGAATTTCCTGCCCGGCGGCAAGGGCCGTTTGACCCTTGGCCCGGCGCAGGTGATCGAGGGTCCGGGCGGACCCAAAAAGGTCCAGCTCGCATTCATCAGCGGCATCCTTCCGTCGCCGCTTCCGGTGTGGCTCGACGAGAACAAGCGCTACTTTGCCGACATCAGTTATATCTCGGTCATTCCGGCGGGATATGAAGGCGCGTTGAAACAGTTGCGCGACGTGCAGGAGAAAGCGACGGCCGAAGCGGTTGCCGGCATCGCCCGCCGCTTCCTGTCCCCCGCCGCCAAAGCGCCCGTGCTGTTCGACAATGTCCAGCTGTTCGACGCCGACAAGGGCGCGTTCCTTCCCGCCCGTGCGGTGTTCGCGCAGGGGGGCAAGATTGCCGCCATCGGTGCCGCGGGGTCGCTGAAAGTGCCTGCCGGAACGCGCGTCATCGACGGGCGCGGCAAGACCCTGGTGCCGGGCATCTGGGACAGCCACCTTCACATCGGCGATGACTGGGACGTGCTCTCGAACATGGCCAACGGGATCACCAGCTTCCGCAGCCCCGGCACGACATTCGACCGCGCCGTCGAGGCGACGAAGCGCCGGGCCGATGGCACGTTGCTGATGGGCGAGCCGTTCATCTCAGTCATCATCGACAAGAAGGATCCGCTTGCTGCGCAGGGTGCCGAGGTCGTCAGCAGCGCCGAAGAGGCCATCGCGGCGGTGCGGCGGGTCAAGGCGGCCGGGCTGTGGGGCATCAAATTCTACACATCGATGAATCCCGCCTGGATCGCCCCCGCCGCGGCCGAGGCGCACAGGCTTGGCCTGCACGTCCACGGCCATGTCCCCGCGACGATGAAGCCGAGCGAAGCGGTGGCGGCGGGCTATGACGAGCTCACTCATCTCAATTTCGTGGTGATGGAAGCAATGCCGCGCGAGGTGATCGACAAGGCGAACACGCGCCAGCGGATGGAAGGACCGGCGCGCTATTTCAAGGACGTCGATCTCGACGGCCCCCTGATGTCGGGCTTCGTGGCCGATCTCGCCAGGAAAAAGACGATCGTCGACCCGACGATCGTCATCTTCGAGGGGATGCTGACGCAGGACGGCGGGAAACCCCAGCCGGCCTACGCGCCCTATATGGGCATCATCTCCCCCGTCCTCGAACGTTCGGTGTTCACCGCGGCAGGTTATCCGCTGGTCGAAGGGCTGACGCGCGACGATTACCGGAAGAGCTATGCCAAAATGGTCGAACTGGTCGGCAGGCTGCACAAGGCGGGCGTGCCGATCGTTGCCGGAACCGACGGCTGGGGGATCGAGCTCGTCCGCGAACTCGAAATCTATCAGCAGGCGGGTTTCAGCGCCGCCGAGGCATTGCAGAGCGCGACCATCATCCCGGCACGGATCGTCGGTGCCGACGGGCGCACCGGGTCGATCGCCGTGGGCAAGGAAGCCGACATGGTGCTGGTCGACGGCGATCCCTCGACCGAGCTTGGCGCGCTTCGCCGCGTCGCGACGGTCGTCAGCGACGGCTATGTCATGGATGCCGCGGAACTGCGGACGGCGGCTGGCTATAGCGGCACGCCCAAATAGGGCGGTTCGTCCGAAACATGATCCATGTTGGCGCGGCGGAACGAAATGGCGGGTAAGGTGGCTTTTGACGACTGCGGTTCCACTCCGATCGGCTTTTCGTGGTTTCGGCTTCATGCCGCAGTTCCGTTGCATACGGCCAGCTGATCATTTCAAGCCGAGAGCCAGGTAGCGCCTGCTCCCGACCGAGGAGCACAGTCATGCGTGCCTTTCATCTCCTGATCGACGATTCCGAACCCAGACGCATCGATTTCCAGGCCGAAGGCCCCGACCATGCATTCCAGATCGCGCGCAACGAAAGCGAGGGCGTGAACGTTACGCTCTGGGAAGGCGAACATCTGCTCGCCCGCATGACGAAGACCGAAGCGAATGTGTGGAAACTGCACCCGCTCGGCGTGCAGCCGGCGGGCTAGGGCCCGTGCCGCCAGTCGGCCGGTTCGCATTTTGAGGCCTTAGCGAGGATGACATGCCGAGTGACGTGACGCCGCTGTCCCGATGGATGGACCAGCATCGCGCCCGTATGGAACTGGGGCCGCTCAGCATCCTGATCAGGAAGCTGCTCAGCCACAGCCTGCTTTCGACCGCCGATCAGGAGGCGATTGCCGCGCTGCCGCACAAGATCAAGACCCTGCCGCAAGGCGGATCGATCCTTCGCGAAGGCGACCAGGCCGAGATCTGCCCGATCCTGCTGAGCGGTTTCGCCTATCGTCAGAAGGTCGCTTCCGACGGCGGGCGCCAGATCGTGGCACTGAAATTGCCGGGTGATGCGCTCGACCTCCAGTCGCTCTATCTCCAGAAGGCTGACCATGACGTCCGCATGCTGACGCCCGCCGAACTGGCGCTGGTGCCGCTGGCGGCGATCGAGCAACTCACGATCGCGCGCCCGGGGGTGGCGCGCGCGATCCTGATCGACATATTGATCGAATCGTCGATCAGCCGCGAATGGCTGCTCAATATCGGGCGACGCAACGCCCTCGCGCGGCTCGCGCATCTGCTTTGCGAGCTTCACGACCGGGTGAGCGACATCGCGAGCGAGACGAGCGACCATTTCGAAATACCGCTGACGCAGGAACAACTCGCCGATCTGCTCGGGCTGACGCCCGTCCATATCAACCGCATGGTCCGGCAGCTGGAAAAAATGGGCGCGATCGGCAGGCCGTCGCGCTCGCTCACGATTCTGAACTTCGCGGAACTCGCGAAAATTTCGAGCTTTTCTTCGGCCTATCTGCATCGAAGCAATGCCTCGCGCGTTTGAATGCATGGCCCGAGCACGGGCCGGGAGTTTCCAGATGCCCCATTATTTCTTCAACACGTCGAACGGATCGCCGCATGTCGACGACGCCGGCATGGACCTCCCCGACCTCGACGCCGCGCGACGCGAGGCGGTGCGTTATGGCGGAAGCCTGCTCAGCGACGATCCCGGGATGGTGATGCAGGACCACGGCTTCCGCATCGATGTGGTCGACGAGGCGGGCGGCCATTGTTTCGCGGTGCGGGTGGTGATCGAGGACTAGGAAAGCGGCAGGGAAGGGCGAACGCCGCTTCGAAAGGGCTGTTGCCGGATCGGGGCGCGGGAAGGCGTCCGCATATTGCGCGGCGATGCTCCATCCTGCCGTTCCAATCCTGAATCGCATCTTCGCTCAACGCAGGAAGATCACCGGGGATGCGCGTATCGCCTTTTGGGGCGACAACTTCGTCACGCCGTCCAATTATCAGTATAACCTAAGTTAAGTTTATGAATTATCTGAAACAATTTCTCCATGGCCGCGTTTCTCCGGTGCCCGCTTCAGGGTAATTACGGAAGAGGAACGTGAGATGGCAGATAATCAGGACAGGAAAGGCGGCAAGCAGCAGGACGGTGCGTCCGGCAAGGGCCGCCAGCAGGAGCAGCAGGATGGCGGTCGCGGCCAGCCGGGCGGCGACAACCGGTCCGGCGGTCATGAGCAATCGGGTGACAGCAAGCAGAGCCGCTGATCGCCAATCCGTCGAAGCCGGGCCGTTTTACCCCTCTCGCGGCCCGGCTTCGCGCGAATACGGCCTTTGCAACTTTTGGGGGGAGCACTTCATTCCAACAGGGCGGGGCACAGGAAAGGGACTTTAATGAAACCCACCGATATCGACGCAACGCATATCCTCGCCGCCGATCACCGCGCGGTCGAGGCCTTGTTCGAGGAATTCGAAAAGGCGAGCGGGAGCGACCGCAAGGCGAAGATCGCCGACCGCATCTGCACCGAACTCAAGATCCACGCGCAGATCGAGGAAGAGGTCTTCTATCCCGCGCTCAAGGGCAAGATCGACGACGATCTGCTCAAGGAAGCCTATGTCGAACATGACGGTGCGAAGCTGCTGATCAACGACATCGTCGCCTCGGGACCCGACGACGAATATTTCGAGGCAAAGGTCACGGTGTTGTCCGAAGAGATCAGGCATCATGTGAAGGAAGAAGAAAAGCAGCACGATAATATGTTCCAGCAGGCGCGCGCCGCCGACGTCGATCTCGAGGCGCTCGGCGAGCGGATGCTCGCGCGGAAGGAAGAGCTGAAGCGCCAGGCCGAGACAGCCGGGCTGCCGCCGGCCGAACTCGTGACAATGTAACCGGCCGGCCGGCGATGCTTCCGGAGGATGTCGCGCAGCGCATCAGGGACAGGGCCTGATCGCCGTGCGCTCGTGCCGGATCGACCGCTCCTCGATGATCGATCATGCGGCGTTCGACGCCGATGCGTCGATCCTCTGCATCCGGTTCCGGGACAGCGGCTCCTATTTCTATTTCGACGTTCCCGAGGCATTGTTCGATGGCCTCTGCAGCGCCGTGTCGGCCGGAACCTTTTTCAACGAACGTATCAAGGACCGTTTTTGCTGCGAGCGCGATCCCGAGCGCCGACGCTACCGTCCGGACTGACGGTGCGAAAAACCGCGCGGCCACCCCGCCGATGAGGGAAGCCGCCAGTAGTTGATTGACGGCGCGGGCTTTTCGGCGGCGAGATCGCAATCGATGCGGCAATATTGATCCAGATCATATATCCGGAAAAAACACCGAATTTATGCCTCCGCGCACATTGACGCGCGCCGGTACCCCGATAGCATCAGACGCACTGCCGGACCTTCCGTACGACCCCGGAAGGTTCCTGTTGGGCTTGTCTCTCGATCGCGTAGCCATATGCATCGGAGGCCGGAAAGGCTCCGCCGTCGGCGGAGCCTTTTTTGCATGGGATCACTCCCGATCATGATCCAGGTTGAGATCGTGCGAAAAAACTCTCGTCTGGACGTCGCTCCGGGGAACCTGGCGCCGCATTGGGGGTCAATTCGGTCGGGGCCTCGTCTCGCGGCCTTCTCACATCAATCGGACGAAGCGGAGAGGACTTCATCGCGGGGGACAACGCGAAACGAGGTCGAAGATGAAATATGATGGCGAAGACAGGTTCCTTCCGCGCTTTCCTGAAGAAGCGGACGCGATAACGTCCGCATTGGTGCACGCATCGACGAGCCGCGTGCGGCGTATCGCCCTGCTCGGCTGCTTCCGGCCGCGCCGGTGCGGTATCGCGACCTATACCGCGGACATTTACGACCATTTGCGCCGGGAATATCCCGAGACCGGCGTCGATGTCTATGCAATGCGCGCCGACCCTTTGCAGCCCGGCGACGCGGCGATCACGATGGAAATCGCGGCGGAAGATCCCGCCGACTATCGCGCCGCAGCGGCAGCGATCAACGCGAGCGGTGCCGAGGTCGTCTGGCTCCAGCACGAATTCGGTATCTTCGGCGGCGCCGCGGGCGAGATGATCCTCGACCTCGTCGACCGCGTCGCCGCTCCGCTCGTCGTCACGCTCCACACGGTGCTGGCCGAGCCGGGAGAGGCGCAGCGCCGCGTGATGGCGCGGATCGTCGCGCGCGCGTCGCGCCTGATCGTGATGAGCGCCTGTGCACGCAGCACGCTGATCGATGTCTACGGAGCGCGGCCTTCGGCGGTGGCGCTGATCGAACATGGCACCCCCGACCGTGTATTCGCGGCGCAGTCGCCGCTTCGCGCGTCGCTGGGCCTCGGCGATCGACCGGTCCTCTCGACCTTCGGCCTGTTGGGATCGGGGAAGGGGCTGGAGACCGCGATCCGCGCGCTGCCGGCGGTCGCCGCCCGCTATCCCGACGTCGTCTACCGGATCGTCGGTGCGACGCATCCCAATCTGCTTGCCGCCGAGGGCGAAACCTATCGCCGAAGCCTCGAGGCGCTTGCCGAAGAGCTCGGGGTCGCCGACAATCTGGCGTGGGATAACCGCTTTCTCGACAATGACGAACTGCTCGACCAGATCGAGCTCTGCGACATTTATCTCGCACCCTATCCGAACCTGGCGCAGGTGACGTCGGGCACGCTGGCTTATGCGGTCGCGCTCGGGCGCGCGGTGGTGTCGACGCCATTTGTCCACGCACGCGAATTGCTTGCGGGGGATGTGGGCATTCTCGTTCCCGAAAACGACAGCGCAGCGATCGCCGATGCGGTGCTGGAACTGCTGGCCTCGCCGGGCGAGCGACAGGCCTTGCAGCGCCGCGCCTATCGCCGCGGCCGCCGCACGGCGTGGCCGAATATCCTCCGCCAAAGCGCGGCCCTGATCAGCGAGATCCTACCCCGCCGCGGGGGCGTTGCGGAGGCACGAAAAGCACCGGCGCTCGCGGGCGTCTGGGCGCTGTGCGACGATGTCGGGATGTTGCAGCATGGATGCGGGATCGTTCCCGACCGCGCCCATGGCTATTGTATCGACGACAACGCGCGCGCGCTGATATTGTTTGCCGGGCTGCCGGCATCGCCGGCCGTCGACGCGCAGATGTTGCGGTTTGCGAGCTTCATCCAGCATGGCTGGAACGACGACGAAAAGGCGTTCCGCAACTTCATGGGCTATGATCGCCGCTGGCTCGAGGATCGGGGTTCGGACGACAGCAACGGGCGCGCGATCTGGGCGCTGGGGCATTGCGCCGCACACGCGCGGTCGAACGAACTTGCGCGCTGGGCGGGGCAATGGTTTCACAAGGCGGTACAGGGTTTCGCGAAGGGCCGCAGCCCGCGCGCCGCTGCTTTCACGATGCTGGGCGCCGGGGAAATCCTCGCGCGGTTCCCGAAAGACGCGATGGCGCATTCGCTCCTTGAGACGGGCGGCACCTTGCTTGCCGGCCTCGATCGAAACGATGGCGCGGCGGGTTGGGACTGGTTCGAGCCGGTGCTGGCCTATGACAATGCGCGGCTTCCGCAGGCGCTGATTGTTGCCGGGCGGTCGCTGGGCATCGCACAATGGGAAGCCGCGGGATTGCGCAAGCTCGATTGGCTTTGCCGCGTGCAAACGGCTGATGGCGGCCATTTTCGTGCGGTGGGGTCGGAGAGCTTCGGCCTCGATGGCGAGACGCTGCCGTTCGATCAGCAACCACTCGAAGCCTGGGCGACGGTCGATGCATGCGCGGCCGCCTTCGCTGCGACCGGTGCCGCGATCTGGCGCGATCGGGCCGACGCCGCCTATCGCTGGTTCCTTGGCGCGAACGATCGCGCGGTCGCGGTCGCCAGCCCCGAAACGGGGCGGTGTTGCGACGGACTGACCGCGCAGGGGGTCAATCTGAATGTCGGGGCGGAATCGACGCTGGCATTCCATCTTGCCTATCGCGCGATGGAAACCCTATTCTGGGCAAGGGGCGCCAGAGAGGATGTCGACGTCGCCCATG
>NZ_DASWTD010000567.1:0-4901 GCF_036402335.1 Sphingopyxis sp.
GCGCCGCGCTGCCCCTTGGCAATCGGAATAAAGCCGTCGCCGCGGCTGTAGCGGCCGTCGATGGCGACCTGCCCATTGCCGAGCCCTGTGCCGGCGCTTGCCGATGCGTCCCAACTGTCACGGCTCCCATAAGCCGCACTCGCGGTCATGCCGTCGATCATCTCCGAATAGAGGCTGACCGTCCCGGCAAGCGCGCCCGCTCCATCGGCGCCGCTACCGCCGCCGCGCGTGATCGCAATGCCGCCAAGATTGATCGCGTCATAGGCGCTCCACGCGACCCAGCCGCCGAACGGATCGGCCTGCGGAATTCCGTCAAGCATCACGAGCGCACGGCTCGACGCATTGCCGCCAAGGCCGCGAAGCGTCACCCCTTGGCTCGTCGGATGTGCGGATCGGCCGTCGGAGCGGCGGAACTGGACGATGCCCGCTTCGTCGCGAAGGCGATTTTCGACCCGCGCACCAAGCCCGGCATCGACATCGAGCAGGATAGTCGACGACTGGGTGGCATCGCTGACGGGAGATTTCAGCCCGCCGCTGCCGATGACGACGATTTCCTCGCGCGGGACATAGCGCGCGGGGATGATGATATCTTCCGCGTCGTGCGCCACCGCCGCCGCCGGCAGCGCCAGCGCGAGAGCCCCCGTCAAAAGGCGGATCACGCGGGCTTCACCGCGTCGGGATGCGCCTTCCGGAACGCGTCCAGTTCCATGCACGCCGTATCGATCGCGACGAGCCGCGGATAATCGTCCAGCGGCACCTCGAAGCGCCGCGCATTGTACATCTGCGGGACGAGGCAGCAGTCGGCGATCCCCGGCGCGTCGCCGCCGAGATATCTGCCGTCGCCCGCCATCGCTTCGAGCGCGTCGAATCCTTGCGCGATCCATGTCGCGATCCAACGCTCCTTGGTCTGCTCGTTGAGCCCCAGATCCTTCGTCAGATATTTGAGCACACGCAGGTTGTTCAGCGGATGGATATCGCTCGCGATCACTTGCGCGCGCGCCAGCGCGACCGCGCGCGGCATTGCCTCCTCGGGAATCAGCCGCGGCTGCGGAAAGGCGCGGTCGAGCCAGTCGATGATCGCCATGCTCTGGATGATCGGCTCGCCGTCGACGACGAGCATCGGGACAAAGCCTTGCGCATTCTGCTCGAGATAGGCGTCGCTGCGCTGCTCGCCCGCGATCAGGCTGACCTCGACGCGCTCATAGGCAAGGCCTTTCAGGTTCAGCGCGATACGCACACGGAAGCTGGCCGAGGAGCGGAAATAGTCGTGGAGGACGAGCCCATGCGCTTGATGTGTCATGGCGCCGTCTAATGCGATGCTTTCGGCATCTCCGCAATCCATTGCCGCAGCAGCGCCGCGCCTTCCCTGTGCACCGTCGACCGCCCGACCTCGGGCATCGCGATTCCCGGGTCGGTGCTTTCGAGACGATAGATCAGGAAGCTGTGGTCGGGATCGCCCGGCGCAATCGCAAACTCCATGCCCCCGCTACCGCGCCCGGCCGCGGTGGGGCGCTTGCCGATGCCATAGTTCACCCCGGTGGGATCATCGGTCCAGCGCAGGAACAACCCGCTGTTCGACGCGCTGCCCGCGGGGTTGTGGCAATGCGCGCAATTGACGTCGAGATAGGCGCGCGCGCGGTCGGCAACGGTGCCTGCCTTCGGATCATCCCATTGCGGCATCACCGGCTTGAGCGCGGCCGGATTCTCGAAATAGAGGCTGCGCAGCTTGTCCGACGCCGCCGGGTCGAGGAGGAAGTTCCGGGCCTTCGGCCCGATCGGCACGAGCTCGCCGCCGAGGCTATGGCATTCCTTGCACTGGTTCTTGTTCGGCACCGCGTAGCGGACATCATGGGCTTCACCGTCGGGGCTCTTGAAACTCACCGGCACGCGGCGACCGCCGAGCGCCAGCGTCGCATCCTTGCCGTCGGCGTCCCAGATATAGGGCAGCGCGACCCAGCCACTCGCGCGCCGGATCAGCAGCCGCGTCTCGACCGGACGCCCCTCGCTGACGTCGGTCCAGCCGAAGCTCTTGACCAGCACCGTGCCGACTGGAAACTCGATCACGCCGTCGCTTCCGACCTTCGCTTTTTTCCCGGCAGGGATCGAGATAAAGCGATGCTTGTCGGTATAATCGCTGAACAGCGGCGCGCGCAGCGTATAGCCGACGCCGGCCGCGGGTGTTTTCGGGTCGTTGCCGCGAAACAGCCCGAACGCCGAGAGCTTCGGCGGCATCGCGTCGCTCTCGACCACCGCCTGATCGACCCCGGGCAGCGTTCCGGCCGCCCCGCCACTCGCACATAGAAGCGCCGCGGCGAACGCGGCAAAAACGCGTCTCACCGGACCTTCGCCTCCATGCTTTCGGGCAGCTTGATCGTCGGCAGCGGCGCGGGCGGCGTGCCCTTCGACAAGTCCGCCGGCGACGGCTTCGCCTCGCTCTGCGGCGTCTTCACATCGGGGAGGTTCAGCGACAGCACGCCGACCTTGTCGAGCACGATCGCATCGCCCGCGCCGTCCCACAGCACCGGCGGGATGCTGCCGCCCATCGCCGCCGCGATCATGTCACCGCCGGGAAATTTGGGCGCATAGCCCGCCTTGCCATGCTGGTTCCCGCGCACGACGATCTGTTTCGGCAGCGGCTGGTATTTGGGATCCTTGTGCTCGTAGCGATAGCCGACGATCATCACATTCGCGGTGCCATTGTCGGCGAACACATTGTCGAAAATCTCGACGTTGCGGTTCGCCATGATCAGCACGCCGGTGCCCGTGGGCACGCTGGCGACGCTATTGCCTTTCGGCGCGAAGTTCGGCGTGCTGTTGTCGTTGACGATGTTCTCGAAGACCCGGACATTGTGCCCCCCCTGCATCGGCAGGCTGGGCAGGTCGAACACCAGGATGCCGCCGGTGTTCTTCGTCGCGATATTGTCATGGACGTCAGCGTCGTAGCTGTTCTCGATCTCGATACCCGCGACATTTTCCTGCGCGATCGATTCGCGAACGACGATATTCTTCGACTGGCCGACATAGATGCCCGCATCGGACGCGCCGCGGACATAAACGCTGTCGATCAGCACGTCGCTGCTCTCGACCGGGTAAATGCCGTAAGCGCCGTTGGTTTCCTTCGGCCCCGCGGTCCATTCGACGCGCACCTTGTAATAGACGATACGGTCGGCGCCCTTCGACTTGATGCCGTCGCCCTTGGTGTTGAGTACCGCGAAGTCGGTCAGGAACACGTCGTCGGAGGTGACGAGCAGCCCTTCACCCGCGCCTTGCTGCCCCGTAAAGTCGAGAATCGACCCGCCCTCGCCCGCTCCCGCACCGCGCACCGTGACGCCCGCGACATCGAGCGACAGCCCGTCGGTCAGTTTCCACACGCCGGCACCCAGCTGCACCGTGTCGCCCGGTTGGGCGAGAATCAGCGCCTCTTGCAGCTTTTCATTGGCGTCAGGTGTTGTCGCACTGACGCTGATCACTTTCGCCGCCGCCGGATAGGCGGTAAGGGCCGCCACGATGCAGAGCGTCGCCGCGTGGTGGCGCAGGCCATGGAATCGCATATGTCTCTCCCCAAATTTTCGGGGAGCATGGTGCAAGACTTGACGTATGCCAAGCGTCTTGCTGACATATGTGTAGCTAACCCGGGGAGAGGTCGCTTTGATTCACCGATATATGTTGGCGCTTGCCGCCTTTGTCGTCGTGCCCGCGTCCGCTGCGGCGCCGGCGTCCTTGACCGGACGCTGGAAAACCGACGATGGCAAGGGAATTGTCGCGATGGCACCGTGCGGCGCGAAAATGTGCGGCCGGATCGCCGAATTGCTCATCAGGGAGCCCGTGGGCGGCCAGCGCGACGAGCGCAACCCCGACAAGGCCAAACGCAGCCGCAAGGTCGAAGGACTGCAGATCTACTGGGATCTCGTCCCGCGCGGCGATGGCTGGAAAGGCGAAGGCTACAGCCCCGAGGATGGTCGCTATTACACCGCCCACCTGCGCGTGAAGGGCAACAAGCTGACGATGAAGGGCTGCGTCGCAGTCTTCTGCCGCACGGTAACCTGGACGCGGATGGGGTAATTTTTCGGTTTCTGCCGAGCGAAGTCGACACACCGCGGGGTCGCAATCGATCGACGGCATCCCGGCTTCGCGCGATGCGAACGGGCTTAACCCTCGCCCAAAATCCAGTCGACACCCGCCGCGACATGGATTCGTGTCGTGTCGTAGATCGGCAGGACATTGGCGTCGGTGTCGACCAGCATCACCAGTTCGGTGCACGCCAGCACGATCGCCTCGATATCCTGCTTCGCGATATCGGTGATGAAGGTCTTCATCGTGCGGCGCGAACTTTCGTTCACCTTGCCCAGCATCAGTTCTTCGTAAATGATGCGGTCGATCTCTTCGGCGCGCGCGGCGTCATAGGGCGCGAGCGTCAGCCCGTGGCGGACCAGCCGCTGGCGAAACCACGGCTCGGCCATCACGTTGCGCGTGCCGATCACCGCCGCCGCCTTGATCCCGTCGGCCTTCATCTTCTCGCCGGTTTCGTCGACGATGTGAAGCAGCGGGATCGAAATTGCCGCGGCGACATCTTCGGCAACCTTGTGCATCGAATTGGCGGCGATCATCAGCGCGGTCGCACCCGCCGCCTCGAGCCGCTGCGCCGATGCGATCAGCACCTCCTTGGCATGCGCCCACTGCTCGGGCGTGGTGATCCGCGACAGCTCGCAATAGTTGAGGCTCTCCATCAGGATCGGTGCCGAACAGGCAGTACCGAGGCGCTTTTGCACGCCCTTGTTGAGATGGCGGTAATAAAGCTCGGTCGATGCCCAGCTCATTCCCCCGATCAAGCCGATTTTGCGCATTTCATCTCCAGAAAAACAGAAATCCGTTCGCCCTGAGTTCGTCGAAGGGCCGTTCTT
>NZ_DASWTD010000568.1:0-2736 GCF_036402335.1 Sphingopyxis sp.
AGATCACGCGGACCAACCAGCTCATCCAGTCAAAGGGCGGGGCATGGGACGGCATCGGCGCCGAGGCGGTTACACGCATGCGTCTGCAGAACCGGTTTCTGACGGGCCTTGATATCGCGCGTTACACCGCGAAGATCATGCGTGAGGACATGGCGGCCTATGACAGGGATCCCGCCAACTACACCCAGTCGCTCGGCTGCTGGCACGGCTTCATCGCGCAGCAGAAGATGATCTCGATCAAGAAGCATTTCGGCACCGTCAAGGGCCGCTACATCTACCTCTCGGGCTGGATGATCGCCGCGCTGCGCAGCGAATTCGGCCCGCTGCCCGACCAGTCGATGCACGAAAAGACCAGCGTTCCGGCGCTGATCGAGGAAATCTACACCTTCCTGCGTCAGGCCGACGCGCGCGAGCTCGGCATGCTGTTCCGCGAACTCGACGCCGCGCGCGCCGAGGGCGACGAACTCAAGGCCAAACAGGTGCAGGCCGCGATCGACAATCACGAGACTCACGTCGTGCCGATCATCGCCGACATCGACGCAGGCTTCGGCAATGCCGAGGCGACCTATCTGCTCGCCAAGAAGATGATCGAGGCGGGCGCCTGCGCGCTCCAGATCGAAAATCAGGTCTCGGACGAAAAGCAGTGCGGCCACCAGGACGGCAAGGTCACCGTGCCGCACGAGGATTTCATCGCGAAGATCCGCGCCTGCCGCTACGCCTTCATGGAACTCGGCGTCGAGGACGGCATCATCGTGACGCGCACCGACAGCCTCGGCGCCGGCCTCACCAAACAGATCGCCTTCTCGAAAGAGCCTGGAGACCTCGGCGACCGGTATAACAGTTTCCTCGATTGCGAAGAGGTCGAAGGCGCGGGCAACCCCGGCGACGTCCTGATCAACCGCGACGGCAAGCTGGTGCGCCCGAAGCGCCTGCCCTCGAACCTCTATCAGTTCCGTCCGGGAACCGGCGAAGATCGCTGCGTCATGGACTGTATCGCGTCCTTGCAGAACGGTGCCGACCTCTTGTGGATCGAGACCGAGAAGCCGCATATCGAGCAGATCGCCGGCATGGTCGACCGCATCCGCGAAGTCGTCCCCAATGCGAAGCTCGCCTACAACAATTCGCCGAGCTTCAACTGGACGCTGAACTTCCGCCAGCAGGTGTTCGACGCTTGGGAAAAGGACGGGAAGGACGTCAGCGCTTACGACCGCGCCAAGCTGATGAGCGCCGACTATGACGCGACACCGCTCGGCGAGGAAGCCGACAACCGCATCCGCACCTTCCAGCGCGATGCGGCGAAGCGGGCGGGCATCTTCCACCACCTGATCACGCTGCCGACCTATCACACCGCCGCGCTGTCGACCGACAATCTGGCGAAGGAATATTTCGGCGACGAAGCGATGCTCGGATACGTCAAGGGCGTCCAGCGCGCCGAAATCCGCCAAGGCATCGCCTGCGTGAAGCACCAGAATATGTCGGGCAGCGACATCGGCGACGACCACAAGGAATATTTCGCCGGCGAAGCGGCGCTCAAGGCCGCAGGCAAGGACAACACGATGAACCAGTTCGCCGCGTAAAAGAGTTAGACGCGGGGGCCCGTTGCAACCCCCGCGTCGCCTGTCTTGGCGCGGAGGCCAGCGACCCGACCTCCGCGCCTCCCGAGCTTTCCTGGGGAGGAAAGCCTGTCCGCCGGAAGCCCTTGCGCTTCCGGCGGGCATTTTTATTGCGACAGCGCCCCTTCTTCGCGGGTCTTGATCAGCGACCAGATGACGCCGCCCGCGATCAGCGCGACCGTCACGCCGAGGCTGACCAGCGGCGGGAATTTCGCGCCGCCCAGAATGAAGTCGGCAACGAAGATCTTCGAACCGATGAACACCAGCACCAGCGCCAGCGCATATTTGAGGTAGTGGAAGCGATGAACCATCGCCGACAGCGCGAAGTAAAGCGCGCGAAGGCCAAGGATCGCCATGATATTCGACGTATAGACGATGAAGGTGTCAGTCGTGATCGCGAAGATCGCCGGCACGCTGTCGACCGCAAACACCAGGTCGGCGAGATTGATCACAACGAGCGCGAGGAACAGCGGCGTCGCGGCAAGCACGATCTTGCCGGTCTTGCTGTCGGGCACGCGCACGAAGAATTTCTCGCCGTGCAGTTCGTCGGTGATCGGCATCCGGCGCGACAGCCATTTGACGACCGGATTGCCCTTCACATCCATCGGCTTTTCACTCGCGAACAGCATCTTCACGCCCGTGAAGATGAGGAACGCAGCGAAAATATAGAGTATCCAGCCATATTCGGTGACCAGCGCCGCGCCGCCTGCTATCATGATGCCGCGCAGCACAATCACCGCAACGATGCCCCAAAGCAGTGCGCGATACTGGTAGCGCGGCGGGATCGCGAAGGTCGTGAAGATCAGCGAGATGACGAAGATATTGTCGATCGACAGCGCCTTCTCGATGAAGAAGCCGGTGTAATATTGCAGGCCCGCCTCGCCGCCCTTCGCGGCCCAGACCCACGCGCCGAACGCCGTCGCGATACCGATGTAGAGCGCCGAGAGCTTCAGGCTCTCGCCGATCCCCATTTCCTTGTTCTCCTTGTTGAGGATGCCAAGGTCGAAGGCCGTGAGCGCGACGACGAGCGCGATGAACGACAGCCAGAACCAGGCCGGGGTACCCAGCCAGTCGGCGAACAGAAATTCCATGATGATGATCCCTGGATACGCCGAGCGCGCCG
>NZ_DASWTD010000569.1:0-5612 GCF_036402335.1 Sphingopyxis sp.
GGAGATGGGTCCCTGCCTTCGCAGGGACACAGACTCCTTAAAACACCGTCCGCGCCGCCACCGTGCCCTTGGTCGCGAAGCTGAAGCGCGGTTCGACCGCGAGATTCGCGTCGAGGATATGCGCCGCGACGCGTTTCCCCACCGCGGGACCGTTCTTGAACCCATGGCCCGATCCGCCGCCGACAAGCCAGACATGCTCCTGCCCCGGAAAGCGGTCGATCAGATAATCGCCGTTCGAGCTGTTCTCATATTGGCAGACGCGCCCGCCGAGCAGCGGCGCATTGGAAAGGCCGGGAAAGCGGCGCTGCATATAGGCGCGCGCCTCGGCGATGCCCCCGGGCGAGAGCTGGCGCTCCATCGTGTCGGGGTCGATCACCGGGCCATGGGCGTCGATCGCGATCTTGAATCCCGCGCCTTCGAGGTCGGGGATGCCATAGACGATGCGGCCGTTGTTGAAATCGGCCCAGACCGGCAGCTCGGGCGGCGCGAAGCGGCCGTCGCCCTGCGGCGCTCCGAAATGGTAGACTTCCTGCCGCGTCGCGACGATCCTGTTCATCAATTGCTGCGGGAAAAGCTCGGCGATCCACGGGCCCGCGGCATAGACGAGATGATCGGCGGTGCCGCCGTCGGGCAGCGTGTGGCGCTTGGTCTTTTTCGAGAAGAGCGGCGCGGGCATGACGACGCGCTCGACCTCGATCTGCGCGTCGGCGATCAGCTCCTGCACCCCGCGCGCGGCGATCAGCGCGCCCGCCTCGGTTTCGAGGATGCCGGTTTCGCCCTGATAGAATTGCATCTGGCGGTACTTGTTCTGGAGCCAGCTGACGTCGCCATGTTCGTGCCCGACCCGGTTCGCCTGCAACCACGCGAGCGACTGCGCGGTGTAGGCGTCTCCCTGCGGCGCGAACCAGAGGACGCCGGTGTTGTGGAAGATCGGCGCGCTCGCGCTGTCGGACAGGTCTTTCCAATATTTGATCGAATCGCGCGCCATCTCCGAATAGATGGTGTCGGCGCCATATCCCATGCGAATGACGCGGCTTTCACCGCCCGACGAGGCGCGCGCGTTGCCCGCGCCATAGGCATCGAACAGGCGCACCGACTTGCCCGCGCGGAGCAAATGCCATGCGGTCCAGGCGCCAAAGACGCCCGCGCCGATGATCGCGACGTCGACATGCTGGACCTTGGGCTTGGCGGGTTTGCGCTTTTTCGAGCGGCGTTCCTTGCGCTCGGCTGCGGCAGCGGCCGCCGCGACGGGCAGCGCGGCAAGGCCGGTCATCAGCGCTCGGCGGCTCGGCACGTCACCGGCCAACGGTCGCGCCCTCCTTCTTCTTGTAATAGCGATAGCCGCCGATCCATGTTTCGAGCGGAGTCATGCGGCGAATCTCGTCGGGGCTCGCGAGCATGGGATCGGCGTCGACGATCAGGAAGTCGGCGCGCATTCCGGGCATCAAGGTCCCGATCCGGTCCTCGGCGAAGCCGGCGAAAGCCGCAGTGCGCGTGAAGCCGTCGAGCGCGGTTTCGCGCGTCACGATCTCCTCGGGATGCCAGCCGCCGAAGGGCTGGCCCGCGGCATCGGTGCGCGAGATCGCCGCCGCGATGCCGGGGAAGGGATTCGCGCTTTCGACGGGGACGTCCGAACCGAAGGCGAGGCGGACACCCGCATTTTCAAGGCTGCGCCACGCATAGGCGCCCTTGAGCCGCTGCGGGCCGAGCCGCGCCTCGGCCATAACCCGGTCGCTCGGCTGGTGAATCGGCTGCATCGAGGCGATGACCTTGAGCTCGGCGAACTTCGGGATATCGGCGGGGTCGATCACCTGCGCATGTTCGATACGCCAGCGGCGCTCGCCGGGCAGGTCGGCGGTGAGGTCGGCGATCGCCGCCAGTGCTTCGGCATTGGCGGCGTCGCCGATCGCGTGGATCGCGACCTGGAACTTGTCCATCGACGCGCGAACCATCTTGTTGCGAAGCTGCGCGGGGGTGAGCAAAGGCAGGCCCTTTTGCCCCGGGGCGTCGGCGTACGGAGCCTTGAGCCATGCGCCGCGCGATCCGAGCGCGCCGTCGAGATAGAGCTTCACCCCGACCATGCGGAGGCGGTCGTCGTAGAGCCACGGCGTCGGTTCCGGTCCGGCGATCAGCGTCATATTGTCGATGTCGCCGCCGTAGGAGAGGATACGGACCGCGAGCTGTTTCTTGTCGCCCGCGCGGCGATACGCCTGCCAGTCGGCGATGCTCGTGCCCATGTCGGCAATCGCGGTGATACCCTGTTCGAGCAGTTTCTGCTGCGCCAGATACAGCGCGCGGTCGAGGTCGCGCGCGAGCGGCCTGGGTTTGGCACCTTCGACAAGGCTCATCGCCGCATCGACGAAGACCCCGCTCGGCTTGCCGCCTGCCATCTCGATTCGGCCGCCCTCGGGCGCCTTGCTCGCGGCAGTGATTTTCGCCGACGTCATCGCCGCCGTGTTCGCCCAGCCGGCGTGGCCATCGACGCGTTCGAGCCAGACGGGACGGCCCGGCACCGCGGCGTCGAGGTCGGCGGCGGTCGGAAAACGGCCGAGGCCCCATTTCTCCTGGTTCCAGCCCGACCCGATGATCCACGGCATTTCGGGGTTGTCGGCGGCATATTTTCGGATCGCCGCCTGCGCCTCGGCAAGGCTGTTCGTTTCGGAAAGGTCGAGCAGCATGAGCTGGAAGCCAAGCCCCATGACATGGCCGTGCGCGTCGATCAGGCCGGGGATCAGCGTGCGGCCCTTGCCGTCCTCCTTGAAATCGGGGCGTTCGGGGCGCTTGTCCTTGCGGTCGAGCAGCTGCTTGACCTTGCCTTGCGTATCGATGACGAGCCCGGTGAAGCGGACGAGCTGGCCGTCCTTGTCGAGCGTGATGCCGTTGACATTGTCGACAAGCGTGTCGGCGTGCGCGGGGACGGCGACCGAGAGCGCCAGTGCGGTCAGCAGGAGCCGCTTCATTTCGGGAGCCTCGTCACGAGCGAACTGGTGTCCTTGCGGCCGCCGCCGGCCCTTTGCACGTCGGCGTAGAACTGGTCGACGAGGCTGGCGACGGGCAAGGTCGCGCCGTTGACGCGCGCCTCCTCGAGCGCGAGGCCCAAATCCTTGCGCATCCAGTCGACCGCGAAACCGAAGTCGAACTCGTCCTTCGCCATCGTGCCCCAGCGGTTTAGCATCTGCCAGCTCGCCGCGGCGCCGCCCGAGACCGCCTCGAACACCTTGTCGGTGTCGAGCTTCGACGCCTGCGCGAAACGCAGCGCTTCGGAGAGGCCCTGAACCACGCCCGCGATCGCGATCTGGTTGACCATCTTGGTCGTCTGTCCCGCGCCGGGACCGCCGATGTGAACCATGCGCGCGGCATAGGCCTGGATTACTGGCGCTGCCGCGTCGAACGCGGCCTGACTGCCGCCGCACATGATCGAGAGCGTTCCGTTCTGCGCGCCGGCCTCGCCGCCCGAGACAGGTGCGTCGAGGCAGAGGAGGCCGAGCCCTTCGGCCTCGACCGACAGCTGGCGCGCGATGCGCGCCGAAACGGTGGTGTGATCGACGAACAGTGCGCCCTTTCGCATCGCCTTGAACGCGCCGTCGCGGCCGAGCGTCACCTGCGCGAGATCGTCGTCGTTGCCGACGCAGGTGAGGACGACGTCGGCGCCCGCCGCCGCCTCGGCTGGCGTCGATGCCGCCGTGCCGCCATGCTGGCGGGTCCAGGCATCCGCCTTGGCGCGCGTCCGGTTGTAAACGGTGAGGGTGTGCCCCGCCTTGACGAGATGGCCCGCCATCGGTCCGCCCATGACGCCGGTACCGATGAAAGAGATGCGCAATTTTTGTTCGCTCATGCGCGGTCCATAGCATTGTTTGCTTCGCGCGCCAGATGGGCTAGGGCGCCTATCGTTATGACTGATCAACTCACCCTGACCCCCGCCGCCGATTTTTCGGCGATCACATTGGACGATGTGCGCGCGGCGGCGGAGCGAATTAACGGATCGGTCGTGCGGACGCCGACCTTGCACTCGCAGACCTTGTCCGAGCTGGTCGGCGCCCAGGTGTGGCTGAAGTTCGAGAATTTGCAGTTCACCGCGGCGTACAAGGAGCGCGGCGCGCTCAACGCGCTGCTGCTGCTGAGCGACGAGGCAAAGGCGCGCGGCGCGATCGCCGCGTCGGCAGGCAATCATGCGCAGGGGCTGGCCTATCACGGCAAAAGGCTCGGCGTGCCGGTGACGATCGTGATGCCGAGCACGACGCCGCAGGTGAAGGTGTCGCAGACCGCGAGCCACGGCGCGACGATCGTGCTGCACGGCGAGACGTTCGACGATGCCTATGCACATGCGCGCGAACTGGAGGTCGAGCGCGGGCTGACCTTCGTCCATCCCTTCGACCATCCGCATGTCGCGGCGGGACAGGGGACGGTGGCGCTCGAAATGCTCGAGGACGTGCCCGAACTCGACACGCTGATCGTGCCGATCGGCGGCGGCGGGCTGCTCGCGGGCATGGGCACCGCGGCGCGCGGGATCAAGAACGACATGCGCCTCGTCGGGGTGCAGGCCGAGCTGTATCCGTCGATGTACGCCGAGCTGAACGGCGTCGACATGGCGTGCGAGGGCGACACGCTGGCCGAAGGCATCGCGGTCAAGGAGCCGGGCGCCTACACCCGGAAGCTCGTCGCCGAACTCAACGACGATATCGTGCTGGTCGCCGAGCGCCATCTGGAACGCGCGGTGAGCCTGCTGCTGCAGATCGAGAAGACGGTGGTCGAGGGCGCGGGTGCGGCTGGCCTCGCGGCGATGCTCGCGCATCCGGAAGAGTTTGCGGGGCGCAAGGTCGGGCTGGTGCTCACCGGCGGCAATATCGACACGCGCCTGCTCGCGAACGTGCTGCTGCGCGACCTTGCGCGCTCGGGCCGCATCGCGCGGCTCCGCATCCGGCTTCAGGATCGTCCGGGCGCGCTGTTCAAGGTGATGAAGCTGTTCGACGAGAAGCAGGTCAACATCATCGAAATCTATCACCAGCGCATCTTCACGACGCTGCCCGCGAAGGGGCTGATCACCGACATCGAGTGCGAGGCGCGCGACCGCGAGCATCTCGACAGCCTCGTCGCGGCGCTCCGCGATGCGGGTTATATGGTGACCACCGTCGAGCTCGCATGAGGGAATTTGCGCTCGAACTCACGGCGACGCCCGAGAGCATCGACGAGCTCGGCCATGTCAACAATGCGGTCTGGGTCCAGTGGATTCAGCAGGTTGCGACGGGACATTGGGACGCCGCGGCGCCGCAGAACCACAAGGACGCCTATATCTGGGTCGTGGTGCGGCACGAGATCGATTATCTCCGCGCGCTCGGCCCGGGCGAGACGGTGACCGCGCGGACGTGGGTCGCCGACAAGCCGCAGGGCGCGAAATTCGACCGCTTTATGGAGTTCACCGGCGCGGACGGGAAGGTGCATGTCCGCGCGCGCACCGTCTGGGCGCTGCTCGACAAGGCGAGCGGGCGGCCGCTGCGCGTCACGGCCGAGGTGGTCGCGCCGTTCGCCGGCGACGCGCGATGAGCGGCGCGGCGGGGTGGCGGCCGATGGACGCCGCCGACCTGCCGATGGTCGTTCGCATTTCGGACGTGGTG
>NZ_DASWTD010000570.1:0-3410 GCF_036402335.1 Sphingopyxis sp.
CCGACATCTGCTGCTCCCAGACCGGGATCTTGCTGCCCTGGACGGGCGTCGAAAGGAGGACGAGCAATGTCGGTGCCTGATGGGCGAACTGGTCGAGCGCTGACAGGTCGAGGCCGGCGGCGCCCGGGTTTTCCCGTACCCATGCCTGTTTCAGCAAGGTCGCGAACGCTTCGCGCCGGTCGTCGGCGATAGTGACGATCCGCCAGGGCGCGAGCTTGCCATGGTCGGGCGTACGCAGCGCGAGCGCGATGATGTCCCTGAGCTGTGCGGTGTCGGGTCCGGGGGCGATCATGTCGCGCGCCTTTCCCGAGCGGCGCGTGGCGAGATGGGCGAGGAGCGAGGAGGTGTCGTTGAACATGATGCGCCATGTGGCGTTTCGCGGGACTTTGCGCAAGTGTTGCGAACCGTTCGCAACAGTTTCTGGCGTGGCGGAAACGGTTTCAGGCGCAATTAGATTCTTCCCATACGCAATTTTGACGCTAGTGTTACGGCCATCTGCCTCGCTTACGGGGCCTATAACCATATCCAGGGAAGGGTCGCCATGACCAAAGCCTATGCCCAGCACGGGGATGCCGCCGGGACGTTTCTCGGCCACCCGAAGGGCCTGTTTGTCCTGTTTTTCGCCGAAATGTGGGAGCGTTTTTCCTATTACGGGATGCGCGCGCTCCTGATTTTCTACCTGACCAAGCACTGGCTGTTCTCGGACGGTGAATCGGGCGTCATCTATGGCGCCTACACGGCGCTCGTCTATATCACCCCGGTGCTCGGCGGCTATCTGGCCGACCGGTGGCTCGGGCAGCGGAAAGCGGTGCTTTACGGCGCCATATTGCTGACGTTCGGGCATTTCCTGATGGGTTTCGAGGGAGCCGGCGGACAGGATGCCGCGAGCCTCAACATCTTCTGGCTCGCGCTCGCCTTCATCATCGTCGGTTCGGGCTTCCTCAAAGCCAATATCTCGGTGATCGTCGGCCAGCTTTATCCGCGCACCGACGTGCGCCGCGACGGTGCCTACACGATCTTTTACATGGGGATTAACCTCGGCGCGGCGCTTGGTTCGCTGCTCTGCGGCTATCTCGGCGAGGTTTACGGCTGGGCCTATGGCTTCGGCGCCGCGGGCTTCGGCATGCTCGCGGGCCTGATCGTCTTCGTCGTCTTCAAGCCGCTGCTGCTCGGGCGCGGCGAGCCCGAAAATCCGGCGCTGCTCGACGAGAAGAAGTTCGGGCTGAAGTTCGAATGGGTGCTTTACCTGGTAGGCCTCGTCGCGGTCGGCATCTGCTGGTGGCTGGTGCAGAACCAGGCGCTGGTCGGAACGCTGCTCGGCGTCGCGGGTGCGATCCTGATCGCCTATGTCATCGGCACCGCGGTGATCAAGCTGCCGTCCGAAGACCGCGACCGCATCTTTGCGGCGATGTTCCTGATCATCGGGTCGATCCTCTTCTGGGCCTTGTTCGAACAGGCAGGCTCGTCGCTCAATCTCTTCACCGACCGCTATGTCGATCGGGCAGGGGTCCCGGCGTCGGTGTTCCAGTCGGTCAACGCGATCTACATCGTCCTGCTTGCGCCGCTGTTCGCGGGACTGTGGACCTGGCTTGGGCGCCGCAACATGGAACCGTCGGCGCCGGTCAAATTCGGCCTCGCGATGCTCCAGCTCGGACTCGGCTTCTTCGTCCTCAAATGGGGCGCCGAAGCGGTGGGCATGGGCAATGCGACGCCGGTTCTCTTCATCTTCCTGATCTACCTCCTCCACACGATGGGCGAGCTTTGCCTGTCGCCGGTGGGGCTCAGCGCGATGAACCGCCTCGCGCCCGCGCACATGGCGAGCCTGATCATGGGCACGTGGTTCTTTGCATCGGCAACCGGCAATTTCGCCGCCGGCCTGATTGCGTCGGCGACGGGGTCCGAAAAGGCAAGCGGCGAGGGTGCGGGCAAGGCGCTGGTGCTCGACGTCTACCAGACGATCGGCCTGTGGGCGGTCGGCTTCGGCGTCCTTGTCATCGTCGTGTCGCCGCTGATCAAGAAGCTGATGCACCTCGACACGCTGCGCGATGCCGATGGGCTTGCCGGACAGAATGAGATTGGTGAGGCGCAGGCCGCCGGCGTCCATCCCGAAGCCAAGGGGGCGTAACAATGATGCGGGGTGTGAAGGGCAGCCTGCTGGCTGCGGTGTCGTTGGCGTTCGCGGGTTGCGCGGCGTCGGGGAGTGAAGCGAAGTCGGCGGGCGACAAGCCCGCCGCCCCGGCCGAAAAGCCGGTCAAGTTCAACAAGGATCCCTATCCGTCGACGTACAAGGGATATCCGACCCGCCTGACGGTGGTGAAGGGGGTCACGATCTTCGACGGCGAGGGCGGGCGGATCGACAACGGGTCGATCGTGATGACGAGCGGCAAGGTCACGGCGGTCGGCGGCCCCGAGATGGAATTGCCCACCGACGCCGATGTCATCGACGGTACCGGCAAATTCCTGACGCCGGGCGTCATCGACATCCACAGCCACCTTGGCGATTATCCCTCACCGAGCGTCGATGCGCACGATGACGGTAACGAGGCGACGTCGCCCACAACCCCCGAAGTCTGGACCGAACATAGCGTCTGGCCGCAGGACCCCGGTTTCAGTCGGGCGCTTGCGAACGGCGGCGTGACCAGCCTGCAGATCCTGCCGGGCAGTGCGAACCTGATGGGCGGCCGGTCGATCACGCTCAAGAACGTACCCTCGCGCACGGTGCAGGGGATGAAGTTCCCGGGTGCGCCCTACGGCCTGAAAATGGCGTGCGGCGAGAATCCCAAGCGCGTTTATGGGAACAAGGGCCGGATGCCCTCGACCCGTATGGGCAATTTTGCAGTGAACCGCGCGACCTGGGCGAAGGCGGCGGCGTACAAGAAGAAGATGGACGACGGGAAAGCCGTCGACCGCGACCTCGCGATGGAGACGCTTGCGGGTGTGCTGTCGGGCGAAATCCTCGTCCACAATCATTGCTACCGCGCCGACGAAATGGCGCTCGTCATCGATATGTCGAAGGAATTCGGTTACAAGGTGTCGACTTTCCACCACGCGGTCGAAAGCTACAAGATCGCTGATATCCTTGCGAAGGAAGGCATCTGCTCGGCGATGTGGGCCGACTGGTGGGGCTTCAAGATGGAGGCCTATGACGGCATCAACGAGAATATTCCGCTCGTCTACAAGGCCGGCGCGTGCACGATCGTCCATTCGGACGATGCGAACCAGATCCAGCGGCTGAACCAAGAAGCTGCGAAAGCGCGCGCCGCGGGGCGCCGCATCGGCATCGACGTCAGCGACGAGCAGACGTGGACCTGGCTGTCGTATAATCCGGCGAAAGCCCTGGGGATCGCCGACCGGACAGGCAGCCTGAAGCCGGGCAAGATGGCCGACGTCGTGCTGTGGAACGGCAATCC
>NZ_DASWTD010000571.1:0-1527 GCF_036402335.1 Sphingopyxis sp.
AAGCCCTGCGCGCGCGGCCGTGATCGAGGAAGGGCTGCGTGATGCCGGGCTGGTGGATATCGCCATTCTCGTTGAACGCATCGGTATCGTCGCGCGGCTCGAAGCGCTCGCGCCCGATGTGGTCCTGATCAACCTCGAAAATCCCGGCCGCGACCAGCTCGAGGAAAGCTTCTCGCTGTCGCGCGCGCTGGCGCGCCCGATTGCGATGTTCGTGGACCAGTCCGACGAGCGCTCGATCGCCGAGGCGGTCGATGCGGGGATCTCGGCCTATGTCGTCGACGGGATGCGCAAGGACCGGATCAAGCCGATCCTCGAGCTCGCGGTGCGGCGCTTCAAGGCATTCACGCGGCTGCAGACCGAGCTCGCCGAAGCGAAGTCGGCGCTTGCCGAGCGCAAGGTGGTTGATCGCGCCAAGGCGTTGCTGATGAAGCGGCGAGGGCTGGACGAGCCGGCCGCCTATGCACTGTTGCGCAAACAGGCGATGGATAGCGGGCGACGGATCGCCGACATCGCCGAGGCGCTGGTGACCGCGGACGCATTGCTGGGAGGCGATTCATGAGCAGTTTCCGGATCGGCTTTCTGCCGCTGGTCGACTCGGTGCTGCCGATCGTGGCGCACGAATTCGGGCTTGCCGGGGCCGAGGGCGTGTCGATCGTTCCCGTCAAGGATCCGAGCTGGGCGACGGTGCGCGACCGGCTGATCTACGGCCAGACCGATGCCGCCCACCTGCTTGCGCCTCTCGCGATCGCGACCTCGATGGGGCTTGATCGTCCGGCGGTGCCGCTGGGCGCGCCCTTCATGCTCGGACTCAACGGCAACGCGGTGACCGTAAGCCCGCGCATCGCGGCGCTGCTGGGCGATGCCGCGATCGGCGACGTGGCGGCGACAGGGCGCGCGCTGGCTGCGATCGCGCGCGGCGAAGCCGATAAAGGACGCAAGCTGCGATTCGCCGTCGTGCACCGCTATTCGAGCCACAACTACATGCTGCGCTACTGGCTCGCGGCCTCGGGTTGCGATCCCGACCGCGATGTCGAGATCGTCGTGATTCCACCGCCCTTCGTCGCCGAAGCGCTCGAATCGGGCGAGATCGACGGATCGTGCGTCGGCGAGCCGTGGAACAGCGTCGCGGTCGAACGCGGTGTCGGCGTGATCGTCGCGGCGACCGCGCGGATCTGGAGCCGCGGCGTCGAAAAGCTTCTCGCCTTCCGCCGCCAGACGCTCGACGAACGTGGCGAGGAGGTGGCCGCTCTGATCCGTGCGCTGCACGCCGCGGGCAAGGTGATGGCCGATGCGGCACAGCGCCGCGAAGTGGCCGCGCTGCTCGCGCGTCCGTCCTATATCGATCAGCCGGCGGATCTGATCGAGCGTGCGCTTTCGAACCGCATGGTTTTGACGCAAGGAGAGGCGGCGCAGCCGATCGAGGATTTCCTCGTACTCTACCGCGAGGCCGCGAACTTTCCGTGGCGCAGCCAGGCGATGTGGCTCTATTCGCAAATGGTGCGCTGGGGACATGCGCCGCTGGAGAGC
>NZ_DASWTD010000572.1:0-5949 GCF_036402335.1 Sphingopyxis sp.
TCCCTTGTGCACCCCGGCGAAAGCCGGGGTCCATGGCGTCAGAAGGCTGACATTGCGCGATTACGCTCTGGGCCCCGGCTTTCGCCGGGGTGCACATCCCTATCGGCAGCTTCCGGTCGTTTCCTGACCTTCGTCATCCCGGGCTTGACCCGGGATCCCGCTTTTTGACGCACTCGCTGGCTTCGCTCTCAAGCGGGACCCCGGGTCAAGTCCGGGGTGACGAGGAAAGAGAGGGCGGCAACGGGTCGAAGGCGGCCTTCGTCATACCGAACCGGCTTCGATCCGCGCGCGGTGCCACCCGATCAGCCGGTGTTGACCCACAGCACGACGGCGTCTTCCTCGCTCGTCGAATAGGCGGCGTGCTGCATGCTGCTGTTGATGTAGATGCTGTCGCCGACGCCGAGGATCGCGGGTTCGTAATGCTCGGTCTGGAAGCAGATTTCGCCTTCGAGCACATAGAGGAACTCCTCGCCGCTGTGCTGCGACCAGCTCTTGAAATCCTCGAGGCTGCGCGCCTTGATCGTCGTGACGAAGGGCAGGATCTTCTTGTTCTTGAGTTCGGCGGCGATCAGCCGGTGGCGGTAGACCGCGGTTTCCATCAGGCGCCCGGCACCGTCCATCGTGACGCTGCGCCGGCCGGCGGCATCCTGACCCGAATTGCTCGCGAACAATTCGGTGATATCGATGTCGAAGCCCGTCGCGAGCTTTTGCACGACGTCGAACGTCGGCGACATCTGGTCGTTTTCGATCTTCGACAGCGTCGAGGCGGCGAGCGCGGTCAGGCGTCCCGCATCCTCGAGCGTCATCCCGCGTTCCTTGCGGAGCTGGCGTAACCGCTCACCCAGATGAAATCCCTCGGAACGAGGCCGTCTCGCGGTGCGCACCGCGCCTAATACTTCCGGCTCGTCTCCATTTCTGGGCGGCATAAGTCTCCAATCCTTAACTGCTCGAGATCGTACGGCGTCGGCGATTGGGACGGGTGGGGAGGGGTCCGGCCAATCAGCCACCGCAATCTATAAAGCACAAATTTCCGATAGGCTACGGAATTGGCATATCCGCTATGCCAATTCCGTATTTGCCCACCGGAAATTATACGCCGATCGCGAACAGACGAGATCAGAATTTAAACTTGGCGTTCAAATAATAGAAGCCGCCGGCAACCCCGAATACGCTGTGGTTATCATAGATCAGGCCGGCGCGTGCACGTGCCGCGCCGCGGCCCGGCGGATAGATGTTGAACAGGTTGCGCGCGCCGATGCTGAGATCGACATTCTCGATGCCCGAATATGTCAGCTCGGCATCGAACAGCGTCACTGCCTTGCGCGGCAGGAAGGTCGCGCCATCGAGGCGGCGCCACGCGCCATAATGGGTGGCGCGGCCCATGAAGGCGAAATCGCCGACCTTGGTCGTCGCCGAGAAATTGCCGCGCCAGCGCGGCGTGCCGCGTTCGAATTCGGTGACGATCGCCGAGCTGAAGCCCGGCGGCGGCGCACCGCGCAGATGCTGTTCGTTATAGTTCACGGCAAGGCTGAAGTCGGTCGAGGCATTGTCCGACCAGCTGTGGCGATAGGTGCTGACGAGATCGAAGCCGCGGACGCGGGTGTTCATCTCGTTCTGGAAATAGCGCACCTGTTCGATGTCCGCGCCGTTGGGGAAGTTGATCGCGGCGAGCGCGGCGCGCTCGGCCGGGGTCGTGTTGCGCGACGGCGTCAGCAGCAGGCGGTCGTCGACGTCGATCTGGTAGAAGTCGAGCGTGGCGAGGAAGCCGTCGAAGCCGGTGAAGACCATGCCCGCCGACATGTTGAACGAGGTTTCGGGCTTCAGCGCCTCCGAACCGAAGACGCGCGCCGCGGGCGAACCCGGGACGAGAACGGCGTCGAGAATGAAGCCGCCGACGCCGTCGAGCTGCGAGGTGAGGCTGGTGCCGAAGACCTGTCCCGCCGCCGGGGCGCGGAACCCGGTGCTGACCGAGCCGCGCAGGGCGAAGGCGTCGCTCAGCTCGAACCGCGTTGCGGCCTTGTAGCTGAAATTGTCGCCGAACTGGTCATAATCCTCGTAGCGCGCCGCGGCCGAAAAATTCCACCAGGGCATGATGTCGGCGTCGATTTCGGCGAACACCGCATAGCTTTTGGAATCGAAGCTGCCGGCGAATTCGGGCGAGAAGCCCTGGAAGCCGTTCGACCCCGCGGGCAGGTCCTGCAAGGGGCCGGTGGTGTAGCTCGCCTCGTCGCCCTGTCCGATGACATAGGTTTCCTTGCGGTAGCTGGCGCCGGCGAAGGCGAGGATATTGTCGGTCAGCTCGTACGAGGTTTCGGCGTCGAACTGGATTTCGCGCTGGGTGAGCGAACCCGGCTTGAACGAGGTCGGCGACTTGACCCCCATCGAGGCGTTGATCGTGCCGGTGATCGTATAGTCGACGGTGTTGGTGCCGTAGCGCGCCGAGAGGTCCCAGTTCCACGGGCCGACCTGGTCGCGAAGTCCGACCAGCGCACTGAAATCCTCGAGATTGCCCGAGAATTCAGGGGTGAAACCGCCCGGATAGATGGCGGTCAGGTCGAACGCCTGCGGATGCGCGGGCGACAGGTCGAACGCCGAATTGGCGTAGGTGCCGTGGCCGTTCAGGCCGCCGGCGGTGAAGGGCTGGCGCAGGCCGAAGGTGACCGCGCTCTTGCCGGTCATATAGTTGCCGAACGTATAGGCTTCGAGTTCGTCGCCGAGTTCGATACCGGCGTTCCACACCGATTTGAACGCCATGTAGCGCGGATCGAGATTGCCTTCGGGATGCTCGGGCACGCCGGGTACGCCAAGGTCCTTCAGCGCTTCGGCGCCCGCGTGCGTCGCCTTTTTCGCATAGGCCTTGGCCTGATCGGTATATTGCGCGGCGATGTTGAAATAGGCGTTATCGCCGACGGGAACCGCAATGTGGCCCTGGATGTCGTAGGTGCGGCCCTCGCTTTGATAATATTGGCCGGCCTGCGCGATGATCGAGCCGCCGCTGGTGGCTTTCTTGAGCTCCATGTTGATCACGCCGGCGATCGCGTCCGAGCCATATTGGGCCGACGCGCCGTCGCGCAGCACCTCGACGCTCGCCAGCGCGATCGGCGGAATGACGTTGAAATCCTGGCCCTGCGAGCCCGAGGTCGACGAGTGGCCGGTACCGATCTGCACGATCGAGGCGCGGTGGCGGCGCTTGCCGTTCAGCAGCAGGAGGACATGGTCGGCGGGCGAGCCGCGCAGCGTGACCGGGCGTACGAACGACGAGCCGTCGTTGCCCTGAAGGCGCTGGGCATTGAACGCGGGCACCAGCGTACGCAGCGCGTCGTTCACGTCGGTATAGCCGGTCGTGGCGATCTGTTCGGGGGCGATGACGTCGATCGCGACCGAGCTGTCGGTGACCGAGCGATCCTTGCGGCGCGTCCCGATGACGACGATGTCGCTGCTGCCTTCGCCGGATGCGGCGCCTTCCTCTTCGGGCGGCGCCGACTGCGCATGCGCGAGCGGCGTGATCGCGAAGGCAAGAGCCGACGACAACAGCAGGCGTGACACGAACTTGGACATTTTTCCCTCCTTTTTGGCCCAATTCCCCAGCCGGAAATTCCCCGATTTCCGGTCTGCGGCATAATTTCTAGAATTTTCCTATCATAAAAATTATTGCTCAACTAGCAAAAACTTCCTATGCGAATGGAGCGCGCTGCACCGGCGGCCTCGCGGCATCAGGTCAATGGGGGCCGACAGGAGATTTTGCTTGAAAGGCATGGGGAAATTGTCGGCGCTGGCGCTGGCGATCGGCGCGTCGCTTTCCGGTCTGGCGCTCGCCGCGCCCGGCGGAGCGGAAGGCCCCGGCACGCTGGTGATCCATGCGGGCGCGGTGATCGCGGTTCCGGGCGAAACGTCGCTGGGGCCGAGCACGGTCGTGGTCCGCGGCGGGCGGATCGCCGAAATCCGTCCGGGCCATGTCGACGTCGATGGTGCGCATGTGATCGACCTCAAGGACCGGACGCTGCTTCCCGGCCTGATCGACACGCATGTCCATTTCAGCTTTTCCCCCGAAACGAAGCTCTGGTCGGCGGCGATCGACACGCCCGAGGATGTCGCGCTGTTCGCCTTCTCCAACGCGAAAAAGACGCTGGAGGCGGGGTTCACGACGGTGCGCGACGTCGGGTCGGACGGATATTCGATCCACGCGCTGCGCGACGCGATCAACGACGGCATCGTCACCGGCCCGCGCATCTTCCTGTCGGGGACCTCGCTATCGATCGTCGGCGGGCATGGCGACATGTCGGGGCTCAACCGCAAGGCGACCGAGGCGCTCTATCCCTATGACTATACCGGCGCCTGCACCGGCGCGGTCGAATGCGCGCTGCGCGTGCGCGAAGCCGCGAAATATGGCGCCGACCTGATCAAGATCACCTCGACCGGCGGCATCATGTCGCAGCAGGCGCGCGGGCTGGGCCAGCACCTCAGCGACGAGGAACTGACGTCGATCGTCACCACCGCGCACGGGCTCGGACTGAAGGTCGCGGCGCATGCGCATGGCGGCGCGGGGGTCGCGGCGTCGGTGCGCGCGGGGGTCGATTCGATCGAACATGGCACCTGGCTCGACGAAGACACCGCGAAGCTGATGGCGGCCCGCGGCACCTGGCTGGTGCCGACGCTCGGCCTGCTCGACGGCCGCAAGGACGGCGACGCGAGCCCCGAGGTGCGCGCCAAGATGGCCGAGGCGCGCCGCGTCGCGGGACGCAACATCCAGCTCGCGGTCCGGTACAAGGTCAAATTCGCCTTTGGTACCGACGCGGGCGTGTCGCCGCACGGCCAGAACGCGCGCCAGTTCCGCCTGATGGTCGAGCAGGGTCCGATGACGCCGATGGCGGCGCTGCGCTCGGCGACGGTCGATGCCGCGGCGCTGCTCGACCGGTCGGCCGATCTCGGGACGATCGAGGTCGGCAAATATGCCGACATGATCGCGGTCGAAGGCGACCCCGCGCGCGACATTTCGGTGCTCGAGCGGGTCTCGACCGTCATCAAGGACGGCCGCATCGTCACGCACGACCGGCGCTGAACGGGCCCCGGCCGACCCAATATTCCTGCAACGCTTTTTACGGATATAAAAATGAACGCTCTCGACACCTCGCTCTCCCCGCAACCGGCCCCGGACGGCTTTGCCGATGCCGTTGCCGATATTTTCGGCGAACTCGGCCTGTCGCTCGCGGACGATCTGGGTGGTGACCTCGGCGTCTTCTCGCCGGTCGACGGATCCGAACTCGCGACGCTGAAAATGCACGGCGCGGCCGACATGGACGCGATGGCCGCGAGGGCCGGGACCGCTTTCCTCGCGTGGAAGAAAGTGCCGGCACCGCACCGCGGCGAGCTGATCCGGCGCTATGGCCAGCTCGTGCGCGAGCACAAGGAGACGTTGTCGCGGCTGCTGACGATCGAGAATGGCAAGATCCTGACCGAGGCGCGCGGCGAGGTGCAGGAGGTCATCGACATTTGCGAATATGCCGTCGGCCTGTCGCGCCAGCTGTTCGGGCTGACGATCGCGTCGGAGCGCGCCGAGCACCGGCTCACCGAATATTGGCACCCGCTGGGACCGCTCGGGCTGATCTCGGCGTTCAACTTCCCCGCGGCGGTCTGGGCGTGGGGCACGACGGTCGCGCTCGTCTGCGGCGACAGCGCGATCTGGAAGCCGTCCGAAAAGACGCCGCTGACCGCACTCGCGTTCGGCAAGCTGCTCCAGAAGGTCGCGGCCGATTATGAATTCGCGCCCGAGCATCTGGTGCAGGTCGCGATCGGCGCCGCCGAATGCGGCGGCATCATCGCCGACCATCCCGGGATTTCGATCGTCAGCGCGACGGGCAGCGTGCGTATGGGGCAGGATGTCGGCGTGCGCATCCAGCGCCGCTTCGGCCGCTCGGTCCTCGAACTCGGCGGCAACAATGCCGCGATCGT
>NZ_DASWTD010000573.1:0-3159 GCF_036402335.1 Sphingopyxis sp.
ATTTTGCACCATGGGGTCTGCGGTCGGAGGGACGGTTTAGCGCGAGGCGAGGGTGGCCGACGGCTTCACGAGCGGCTGGACATCGCGCAGCGCGAAGCTGACCTGCTGCGAGCCGACGGTGCCGCGGACGCGGTGCTGGCCGACGCGGAGGGTGAACGGCTTGCCGGTGCGTTCCTCGACGCCGCTGATGACGCGCGTGTCGCCAACCTGCGTGACGGTGTAGCTGTAGGTGCTGCCCTCATGCTCGAAGCGATTGGTCGGTGCATCCTTTGCAAAGGCAACGGACGGCGCCAGCGTGAGCAGGCCGAGGGCGGGGAGAATATATTTCTTCATGATGCAAGTCCTTGTCAGATGAACAAAACTTGCCTTCGAGCCCCTCTCTTCTTGTGCGCTGCAGCATGGCGGGCCGCGCGGGCGCCAGCAATTGCAAAAAGCAGAACCGCGATTGCGCCGAAGCGAAAGGGTCAGATGCCGTTCGGAACCAGCCGCCGGTTGGCGCCCGCCCATGCGGCGGTGCCCGCGAGCAGCGCATAGGTGGTCAGCATCGTCGCCGGGATCGCGAGCGAATAGGCAGGCTCTTTGGGGCCGAACCAGTCGACCGCCTGCGCGAAGGCCAGAAGTGCGGCGAGCATCCAAAGGCGCCGGTTATCCCCCGCCGTAACTTCGGTGCGGCGCATATAATAAAGGAAAGCGCCACCGATCAGCATGATTTCGAGCGGCATCGCGATCGCCGGATGATTCCACAGGCCGAAGCCGAGCCTGGGTGGCGCGCCATAGAGCGTCAGATCGGGGATGTGCACGACCAGGTCGATGAACCAGTGCGAGACGACGACCAGCGCGGCGCCGATCGCGGCGTCTTTGCGTTTCGTCGCAAACCGGACGAGCGCGCCGAAAAGCCCGCCCCAGATCAGCGCGCCGAGCAGGCTGTGGGTGTAGGGCATATGATGGAGGTCCATCGGGTTCATCGCAGTGATGCCGGGGACGATCCGCATCGCCTCGGCCCCCGGGATCAGCAGCGCTGCGAAGCCGATGTCGATGAGTTGCGCAGCAACGAACAGCGTGCCGAGCCCTGCGGCTTTCGGCCGCGCCGCTGCGATGAGCGCCGGTGCAAAATGGCCGATGAACATGGACCAAACCTATCGTCGGGCGCGCCTGCGTCAATGCCCCCGAATCGGTGGGCGGACGATCATTCCATGAAGGGAAGCAGGACCCCGTCGATCAGCACCCAGAGGCCGAGCGCGCCGAGCATGGCGATCGACAGGCTCGGATTGACGAAGATGATGAATATCTGCGCGAAGACGATGCCGAGCTGGACGAATCCTGTCGCGAGACGATCCATATAGAAGCGATGAAGGCCGAGCATCCCGAAGAAGAACCACAGGAGATAAGCGATCACGAGCGACTTGTGGCGTGTCTTTTGAAACCGGACATTCGAAAACTGCGTCAGGTCACCGTGATAAGTTGCCATCGAAATATCCCCCTTCGCGGATCCTCTTACCCTGACAGGCTTAAGAAACATTATCTGCGCCCGGCCGCTTGATCGCCGGAGGTCATGCTTGACCGCAAGGGGGCGAAAGGGCCAAAGCAGGGAGATGACGGATACCCCCGAAACCGCCGCTCAGGCTGATAGCACCCACGCCATCACGTCGCTGTCGTTCGAGGCTGCGATGGGCGAGCTCGAAACGATCGTGCGGCGGCTCGAAAGCGGCGACGTCAGCCTCGAGGAATCGGTGGCGCTTTACGAACGCGGGCACGCGCTGCGCGGTCATTGCGAGGCACGGCTCGCCGCGGCGCAGGCGCGTATCGAGCAGGTCAGCCTCGGCGCCGACGGCCGGCCGGCGGGAACCACGCCCTTCGGCGAAAGCTGATCCACCATGGCGTTCGACGACGAAGTTTCGCGCGGAACGCAATTGCTTGTTTCCACCCAGGCGGAAGTCGCGCTGGGGATCGACCGGTTGTTCGACCAGTTGCTGCCTGTGCCCGCCGACCCGCGCGGGCCGCTGTACGAAGCGATGCGCCACGCTGCGATCGCGGGCGGCAAGCGGCTGCGTCCGCTGCTGGTGCGCGCCGCGGGCGACCTGTTCCACGTCGACCGCACGCTCAGCCTGCGTGTCGGCGCGGCGGTCGAGGCGATGCACGTCTATTCGCTGATCCACGACGATCTGCCGTGCATGGACGATGACGATATGCGGCGCGGCAAACCGACGGTGCACAGGGCGTTCAATGAGGCGACCGCCGTGCTCGCGGGCGATTCGCTCCATGCCCTCGCGTTCGAGTGGTTGTGCGACCCGGTGACGAGTGCCGATCCGTTCGTGCGCGGCGAACTCTGCTGCGAGCTTGCGCGCGCTGCGGGCCCGGCCGGGATGGCAGGCGGGCAGATGATGGACCTTGCCGCCGAGACCGCGAATTTCGATCTGCCGACGGTGACAAGGTTGCAGCAGCTCAAGACCGGGGCGCTGATTGCCTTTTCGGTCGAGGCAGGGGCGATCCTCGCGCGCATTCCGGCCGAAAGCCGCACGCCGTTGCGCGGCTATGCGCGTGATATCGGGCTTGCCTTCCAGATTGCCGACGACATCATGGATGTCGAGGGCGACGAAGCGCTCGCCGGCAAGGCGCTGCACAAGGACGACGCCGCAGGCAAGGCGACGTTCGTCACGCTGATGGGGCTGGAGCGCGCGCGCGAACAGGCAGGGCTGCTCGTCGAACAGGCGATTGCGCATCTCAGCGGTTTTGGCGAAGAGGCGGCGCTGCTGCGCGCGATCGCGCGCTATGTCGTGGAAAGGGACCGTTGATGCGGGTGGGGGTTTATCCGGGGACGTTCGATCCGATCACGCTCGGGCATATGGACATCATCCGCCGGGGCGCGAAGCTGGTCGACCGGCTGGTCATCGGAGTGACCACCAACCCGTCCAAGTCGCCCATGTTCTCGGTCGACGAGCGGATGGCGATGGTCCGCCGCGAGATAGACGGCATCGAGGGCGAGATCGACGTGGTCTCGTTCGATTCGCTGCTGATGGACTTCGCCGAGCGGGAAGGCGCGGCGGTGATCCTGCGCGGCCTGCGCGCCGTCTCCGACTTCGAATATGAGTATCAGATGGCGGGGATGAACCAGCAGCTGAACGACCGGGTCGAGACCGTCTTCCTGATGGCCGACGTGTC
>NZ_DASWTD010000574.1:0-8512 GCF_036402335.1 Sphingopyxis sp.
AAGCCTCGCTCGTTCCGGCGCGCAGCTTCCGCATGACCGCCGGCCTGACCTATGCGAAAACCAAATATCGCAATCAGCTGGTGGGCAATGATTCGGGCGCTCCGCTCGACCAGGCGCTGCGCCTGCTCCCGGGCAACAACCTGTCGAACGCGCCCGAACTGGTCGCGACCGGCAGCGTCGCATGGACGCCCGATATCGGCAGCAGCGGGCTGACCGGCCTCGTCTATCTCGATGGCCGCATGACGAGCGACTACAACACCGGGTCGGACCTGTTCCCGCAAAAGGCGCAGGACGGTTATGCGATCTTCAACGCGCGTATCGGCATTCGCGGCCCTGACGAAAAATGGGGCCTCGAATTCTGGGGGCAGAATATCTTCAACAAGCAATATGCCCAGGTCGCGTTCAACTCGCCGTTCCAGGAAGGCGCCACTTCGACCGGCGCCGCCTTCGCCGACCCGCAATATCCGGGCGGCCGCCAGATCTTCTCGCAGTTCCTTGCCGAACCGCGGACCTATGGCGTGACGCTGCGCGGCAAATTCTGATCACGTAAAATGGGTACAGGAGCCGCCTGCTCGCTTCGGTGAGCGGGCGGTTCTTTTTTGCCTCTGGCGGTGGGGGAGCGGGCGGGCGCCCCGTTCCAGGTCAGTAGAACAATTACCGCGCGCGAGCCGCCTGATGGGCGATGTCGGTCATCAGCTTGCGGAACAATACGCCGCCCGCGGTGCCCGAGGATTTGAGCGCGCGCTCGCAATCGAGCAACCGGCTCATCAGCCGCGCGATGCGCAGCGAATCCCAGATGTGGAGCTGCGCCGTCACCGCGTCGCGTTCTTTCCAGAAAATACCACTGGTACGCGCCGCCACCACGGTAGCGGGGTGTGCGCCACCGTCGACCTCGGCGCGCAGACGCGCGAGCGCCGTCGCACGGACCGCGAGCGCCCGGATGATGCGGATCTCGGCGACGCCGACCGCCGCCGCGGTCGCGAGCATCTCGGGCAGTTCGCGCAGCTTGCCGCCGAGCGCGACATTGATGCACTCGCTGACATCCTCTTCGTGCGTCGCAGCACCCAATGCCGCGATATCGGCCGCGGTCACCTGCCGTTGCCGGTCGGACGCGGCGTCGAGGTAAAGCGCCATCTTCTCGATCTCGCGCCGCATCAGCGCCTGATCACCCGAGACGAGGTCGACCAGAAGCTGTGCCTCGGCATTGGCGATCCGCAGTCCCTGCTCCTGCCCGGCCGCCATCGCGATGCCGACGAGCGCGCGCCGGTCCGGCTGGTAACATATGGCGGCGACGGCGTGGTTCGAACCTTCGACTAGCCTGATCAGTTTCGACTTGGCGGTGACCGACGCGCCCGTCGCAATCACCGGGTTGATTGCGGTTTCGGCGGCGAGCAGCGCCTCGACGGCGGCGAGGCTGTCGTCGCCGCTCCCCGTCAGTTCGAGCCTGATCACCCGGCTCGGCGAAAAGAGCGACATCGACGCGGCCTCGGCAGCGAGCAGCGACGGGTCCTGCGAAAGCTGCGATCCGGTCAGGTCGAGCCGTTCGGCGTCCCTGCCTGCAAGACCAAGCAAATGGCTCGCGACGGCTTCCATCGTCGCTTCGTCGGGACCGGTCAGGAGGGTGAAACGAACCGCGGGGTCGAGGCGCGAGAGGCGCTCGAGGTCGTTCGGTTTGGCCGTCTTCATTGCCCGGCGGGCGCAGGTACCGCCGTTGCCGGCCTTTGGCTGCCGCCGCCGCGGTTCGCAAAGACCGCAAGCCGCGTGACGATCTGGTCGGCAACCGCCGAGGCCAGGCGTTCGAGCGCCGAGGATTCGGCGGCGATCGTCGCATATTCGCTGCCGACGACATCGATCCCGGCGTCCGAGAAGGCCGTCGCGTCGAGCACGACCTCGCCCGATGCCGCATCGACGAGCTGGTAGCGCGCGCGCAGCGTGCGCCGTTCGCGCGTCACCGCATCGTCGGCGCGGACGCCGAAACCGGTGATCGAATCCTCAAGCCGGACGTCGAGCCGCAGGCGCTTGCCCGCGCCCTTCCCGCCCTGCGTCGCCTGAAGCCGGTCGCGCAGCGCGTTGCGGACGAGCCAGCCGCTATGCCCTTCGATCGGCGCCACATCGACGTCGGCGAGCACCGTTGCCACCGCCCCCTTGCTGCCGTTGGCGTACAACGGGCGCAGCCCGCAGCCGCCGAGCATCAGCGAAGCGGCGACGAGCGAGGAGACGAGCAGGTTGCGCATATCAGGGAACGATATTCACCAAACGGTCGGGGACCACAATCACCTTCTTCGGCGCGGCGCCAGCGAGCAGTTCGACGATGCGCGGGCGCGCGAGCGCCGCAGCTTCGGTCGCTTGTCTGTCGAGGCCCTTGGCGATCGTCATTGTATCGCGCAGCTTACCCGCCATCTGGATCGCGATTGTCACCTCGTCATCGACGAGCAGTGCCGGATCGGCGACCGGCCACGCGGCATCGGCGATCATCGCGGTCGTGCGCTGGCTTTCGGGAAGCGCCGCCCATGCCTCTTCGGCGAGATGCGGCAGCATCGGTGCGACGAGCAGGATCAGCGTGCGGCAGGCCTCGGCGCGCGTCGCCGAAGGCTGCGCCTTTTCGATCTCGTTCGCGAGCGCGTGGATCTTGGCGACCGCCTTGTTGAAGCCGAGCGATTCGATGTCCGCGGCAACCCCGGCGATCGCCTGGTGCAGCTTGCGCGCGAGCGCCTTGTCTTCGCTGCCGTCGCCGACATTTTCGGTGTCGCCAAATATCCGCCACAGGCGCTGGACGAAACGCCACGCGCCCTCGATGCCGGCCTCGCTCCACGGCAGGTCGCGTTCGGGCGGGCTGTCGGAGAGCATGAACCAGCGCGCGGCATCGGCGCCATATTGGTCGAGGATGGCGTCGGGATCGACGACATTCTTCTTCGACTTCGACATCTTGATCACACGGCCGATCTCGACGGGCGCGCCGTCGGCGACCAGCGTCGCGCGATCAGCGCTACGTTCGATCTCGTCGGGGGTGAAGAAAAGCGGCGGCAGGCCTTCGCCCTGGACACGGCTATAGGTTTCGTGCGTCACCATGCCCTGCGTGAACAGGCTTGCGAAGGGTTCGGCGATGTCGATCATCCCCATTTTCTGCAGCGCGCGCGTCCAGAAGCGCGCGTAGAGCAGGTGGAGGATCGCATGTTCGATGCCGCCGATATACTGATCGACGGGCAGCCAGCGGCGGATCACCTCGGGATCGAAGGGCCTGTCCGAAGGCGCGCTGGCAAAGCGCAGGAAATACCAGCTGGAATCGACGAAGGTGTCGAGTGTGTCGGTCTCGCGCACCGCCTCGCCGCCGCAGCTCGGGCAGGCGACATGCTTCCACGTCGGATGACGGTCGAGCGGATTGCCGGGGACCGAGAAATCGGCATTCTCGGGCAGCACCACGGGGAGCTGGCTCTTGGGTACCGGCACCAGCCCGCAGGTGTCGCAATGGATGAAAGGGATCGGCGTGCCCCAGTAACGCTGGCGCGAAACGCCCCAGTCGCGAAGGCGCCACACCGTGGTGCCCTTGCCCCAGCCCTCATGCTCCGACCGCGCGATCACGGCCGCCTTGGCTTCCTCGATCGTCATGCCGTCGAGGAAATGGCTGTTCACCAGCTTGCCCGGGCCGGTGTACGCCTCGATCCCGGTGAAATGCTGTTCAGTTTCGTCGCCATCGGCGATCACGCGGTAGACGGGCAGCTCGTATTTATGCGCGAAGTCGAGGTCGCGCTGGTCGTGCGCGGGGCATCCGAAGATCGCGCCGGTGCCATAATCCATCAGCACATAGTTCACGACCCAGACTGGCAGGTGCCAGTTCGGGTCGAGCGGGTGCTCGACCGCGATGCCGGTGTCGAAGCCCATCTTTTCGGCAGTGTCGATCTGCTCGGCGGCGGTGCCCTGGCGGCGACATTCCTCGATGAACGCGGCCAGCTCGGGCGAATCCTTCGCGAGGCGTTCGGCGAGCGGATGGTCGGGTGAAATCGCCGCGAAGCTTGCGCCGTAGAGCGTGTCGGGGCGCGTCGTGAAGACGTCGAAGCCGGCCGCGCCGCCCGCCAGTTTAAAGCTGAATTCGAGCCCCTGCGACTTGCCGATCCAGTTTTCCTGCATCAGTCGCACCTTGTCGGGCCAGCTTTCGAGGCTTCCCAGCCCTTCAAGCAGTTCCTCGGCAAAGTCGGTGATCTTCAAAAACCACTGCGACAGCTTTTTCTTCTCGACGAGCGCGCCCGAGCGCCAGCCGCGGCCGTCGATCACCTGTTCGTTCGCAAGCACGGTCATGTCGACAGGGTCCCAGTTGACATAGCTGTGCTTGCGCGTGACCAGCCCCGCGGCGAACAGGTCGAGGAACAGCGCCTGTTCCTGCCCGTAATAGTCGGGCTCGCACGTCGCGAGTTCGCGGCTCCAGTCGATCGCGAGGCCCAGCCGCTTCAACTGCGCGCGCATCGCGGCGATATTGTCGCGCGTCCAGCCGCCAGGGTGGACGCCCTTTTCCATCGCGGCATTTTCGGCGGGCATGCCGAACGCGTCCCAGCCCATCGGGTGGAGGACATCGTGGCCGGTCATCCGCTTGAAGCGCGCGAGCACGTCGCCCATCGCATAGTTGCGGACATGGCCCATGTGGATGCGCCCCGACGGATAGGGGAACATCTCGAGGATATAGGCCTTGGGCTTGTCGGCCGTGTCGGTCGTGGCAAAGCTGTTCGCCGCCTCCCACGCCTTTTGCCAGCGGGCGTCGGCGGCGAGGGCGCCAAAGCGCGGTTCGCGGGTCATTCGTCGGTTACCCCGTTGTCTGCTTGTCCGGCGCTAATCAGCGCCGTGCTGATTAGTCCTTGAAGGCGCCGCGACGCAGGTCGCGGGCGCGCGTGAGGATGATTTCCTCGAGCTTCTGCACCGTCGCCGCCTGCACCGGCGCATCGACCCAGGTGCCGCCCTGCGAAACCTGACGCGACGCCGCGACGCGCAATGCATCGGCGCGCAGGTCGCGGTCGAGGATCGATACGGTGACCTTCATCCGCTCGCCCGGATTCGACGGATTCGCATACCAGTCGGTGATGACGACGCCGCCCGACGAATCGGCTTGGAGCAAAGGCATGAACGACAGCGCATCGAGCGAGGCGCGCCACAAATAGCTGTTCACGCCGATCGTCGTCACCTGGCTTGCCGCGAGGTCGGCGCGCGGCCGCTCCTTGCCACCGCAGGCCGAAAGGCCAAGCGCCGCAAGCCCGAGCAGCGCGAGCGCGGCCGGACGATGGCCGAACCTGGTGCCGGACTTGGCAGGGACGGAAAGCTGGAACATGCCGATAACACCTTGTCTCTTGGGCACGGCCGGAACAGGAAAACCGGGCGTGCATAACGATATTGCCAGCGTCTCTATCGCCCTTGCGGCCGACCCGCAAGCGCGGCAATTTCCGCGTCATCGCGGTTCAGATTCTGGTCAGACTCGAGGCCAACTGTGTCGATCGCGCAACAATTTCGTCCAAAAGCGGGATGGCTGCGATAAAATGATGGGATTCACTGGCAATATCGTTGCAGGGGCCTTATCTCCCGAATCGACAGGGGATGGAGTCGCAGAGCAATGGCGCGGACGTCGCGACATTTTTGGAAAGCAGGTCTCACCGCTTTGGCGGTGGCTTCGCTTGCGCTTCCGCCAGCGCTCGCCGCGATGTCGCGCTCGGACCATATCCGCGACACCACGCTCTCCGAAACCCTGCTTGGCCAGTTCACGCCCGCATCGGGCGATCAGCGGCTGATCGCGCGTTACAACAAGATGTCGGCCGAACAGCACGGCAGCTTCAGTTTCACCCCGGCGCTGACCGACGAAAGCCGCAAGAACCGCGCAATCACCGTCGTGATTCGCGCCCGCGACGACGCATCGAGCGCGGCACGCACGAGCGCCCTCGCCGCCGGCCGCACCGCACCGGTTGCGATCACGCCGGTCGCCTATAATCTGGGCGCTTCGGTCGGCTTCGAGAAATTCGTCACGCCGGCACTGCCGCGCGGCACCGACCTCAGGAACCTGCCGGTCGCGAAAGCCCCCGAGCAGGATGAAAAGAAATCGCGGTTCGCAACGCGCATGATCAACCGGCCGAGCGACCCGAGCGGGGCAACCGATCGCGTCACCGCGCCCGGCAGCGACCAGGCCGTCGATGTCGTCAGCAGCTATCGCCTGACCAAGAATATCGATGTCACCGCAGGCGTGCGTTACAAGAGCGACGACCGCGTCGAACCGCTGACCGATTCGCGGCGCGACAGCCAGGCGGTCTATGTCGGAACCGCGTTCCGCTTCTGACACGCCCGGCGTTTCGCCGCTTTTTCCCCCCATGCATCGATCGCCGCCCAGCCGGGATTGATTCGGCTTGTCCGGTTCAGCGCGCGCGCCCGCGCCGGCGTCATGCCGCCCAGCGCGATCGCCTGTGTTCCCGACAATCGCGCCAGCCGCAGCCACTCCGCGCGGCCGAGTGCGGATGCACCGGGGTGCGAGCGGGTTGGATGAAGCGGCGAGATGAAGACACCATCACCAAGCGCCCGGCGCGCGCGGCGCGCCTCCTGCCCATCGTGGACCGGCATCGTCACACGCAGACCGAGACGACGCGCTTGTGCCGCGCGACCGGCGTCATGCTGGCGAAGATGGACGCCATCCGCGCCCCAGCGCCGTGCCAGTGCGGGCGCCCCGGCGAGCAGTACGACCAGCCCCCGCACCCGCGCGGTCCGCATCAGCCGGCGCAACAGCCGCCAACGCGCACCCGGCGCGAAGCTGTCGTTGCGCAGGACGATGCCGCTGCCTGGCGGCAGCAAAGCCGCGAGCACGGCCATCTCCACGGCCAGGCGCTCGTCGCTGAATAGCCAGATGTTCGGCAGGGGGTGGCGTCGGACCATCGCCCTTCCTATAGGCGCGTGCCGACAGGGTGCAACGCGTGGGATCGGACGACAGGATGAGCGAAGCAGCAGAGCGGCTGGCAGAGGTGCGGGCGAATATCGCGAACGCGGCGCAGCGCGCGCAGCGGCCAGCGGGCGATATCCAGCTGATCGCGGTGTCGAAAACGCACGACATGCAGGCGATCCGGCCGCTGATCGCCGCCGGACAGCGCCACTTCGGCGAGAACCGCGTACAGGAAGCAGCGGCGAAATGGCCGGACCTGCGCGCCGAAACCCCCGATGTCGTGCTCCATCTGATCGGCCAGCTGCAATCGAACAAGGCCGGGGAAGCGGTTGGGCTGTTCGATGCGATCCATTCGGTCGATCGCAGCTCGCTGATCCAGGCCATCGCCAGGGCCTGCGAAAAGACGGGTAAGCGGCCGCAGCTGTTCATCCAGGTCAATATCGGCGACGAGGAACAGAAGGGCGGCTGCGCAACCGGCGACCTGCCCGCGCTGCTGGCGGAAGCCAATGACGCCGGGCTGGCGATCGACGGACTGATGGCGATCCCCCCCGCGGACATCGAACCCGCACCCTATTTCGCACTGCTTGACGAACTCGCCGAACGCCATGGGCTACGGCTGCGTTCGATGGGGATGAGCAGCGATTACGAAACCGCGGTGATGCTGGGCGCGACGCACGTCCGCGTCGGCACCGCGCTGTTCGGGTCTCGCCGCTGACCTCCCGAGGCGCGCCTGTGCTGCCGCATATTGCCATCCCCCCGACAGCCATATAGCCTGGCTTCGATGAAGATCGCACCGTGTACCACCTGCATCGGGTTCCCGCGCCGCTGACGCGAGGAACCTCGAAGGCGCGCCACCACGCCGCGCCTTTCGATCGATAGCGCCTTCATCCTTCGCCCGTCCATCGGGCCGGCGACATCAACAGGTACATAAAATGGAAAATTTCTTTGAAAGCCCCTTCAAGGGGAAAATGCTCACCGGGCAGGTTACACATCCGAACATCGAGCTCGGCCGTTTCAGCTATTATTCGGGCTATTACCACGGCCACAGTTTTGACGATTGCGCCCGTTTCATCCTTCCGGACAAGGACGCCGACAAGCTGATTATCGGCAGCTTCTGTTCGATCGGGTCGGGCGCCGCCTTCATCATGGCAGGCAATCAGGGCCACCGGAATGACTGGGTCAGCACTTTTCCCTTTTTCTGGATGCCCGAGGTTCCGGCATTCGATGGCGCGCAAAACGGTTTTCGCCCGGCCGGCGACACCGTGATCGGTCACGACGTCTGGATCGGTTCGGAGGCGATCGTCATGCCCGGTATCCGGATCGGTGACGGCGCCGTCATCGGCACGCGCGCTGTCGTAACGCGTGATGTCGAACCTTATACGATCGTGGGCGGAAATCCGGCAAACCCGATCCGCAAGCGCTTCGACGACGGTAATATCATGGAACTCATGGAAATGCAGTGGTGGCACTGGCCGGAAGACCGGCTGCGTGAAGCGATGCCGAAATTATGCAGCGGCGATATCACTGGGCTGCACGCGCTGTGGAGCAGTTGGCAATAGCGCTGAACCGGGCGGAAAGCGTTCATCGCTTTCCGCCTTTAACTACTGATACTCCACC
>NZ_DASWTD010000575.1:0-1622 GCF_036402335.1 Sphingopyxis sp.
GGCCGCCTTCGTACCGTACTGACCAGACCCGCCAATACCATGTGCCGCGCGGCAGATCGCTGACGGCAATATTGGTCGTCGACAGCCCCGGCTCGTCGATGATGCGGTCGAGCCCGGCCTCGTCGCGCGACAGGACGAAGCGGTATTCGGCGGTTCCGCCACCAGTGCTGCGCCAGCGGAAGAGATAGTCTTTGCGCCCGTTCGTTCCGCCGATCTGCGGGGCATCGGCATCGAGCGTATTGAGCTGCCGGTCGAACCCGTAGACATTGGCGAGTCCCTCGACACCATTGGCGTCGAACGCGGTCGTCCTGACGAAATAGGTGCCGCCCGCAAGCCCGTCGAAACGCGCTTCGGGCGCGGGTCCTCGGGTCTCGGCGATCCGGTCTATGAAGCCCGCATCGGTCGCGAGCTCGAATCCATAGCCTGTTGCACCGGGTATCGCGCGCGCGGTGAAGGCGAGCTGCTCTCCCTTCTGCGCCGCGCCGGGCCGCTCGAGCTCGGGCGCAGGAATGAGTGCGGCCGTGACAATCTCGCCGCCGGGCCTGAGCGCCGCCCCGGAGCCCGCGGCAATGGCGGCCTCTCTGCTGCTGCCGATGCCCGAAACCGCGACGCGGCCTTCGAGTACACCGACCGTCATCGCTGAAAGCTCCTCGGCATAGGTCACGCGGAACCCGGTGCCGCGCACGGCCGTGGTGGCGACCGGCGTCTCGACCGAGAACGGGTCGCTTGCCGATGGTGTCACGTCCCAATCGCTGCGGCCCTTTTCAAGGCGGAAGCGGCGATCGACCTCGCCGGTGAGCAGCGTCCTGCGCAACCGGACGATGCCGACACGGCTGTTGGACGGAAGGCTGAAGCGTGATGCATCAGGCAGCTCGATCGTGACGAAGGCCTTTGGTCCCGTTTCCACCGCCATGCCTTCACGCACGCGCGCGCCCGGCGCGGCTGGGCGCCCGGACCCGCGCCCGGAGAGCACGACATTGCCGCGGAACGCCGCCACGCTTCCCTCGACCGCCTCGGTCCGGAGGATATTGCGCGGGATGCGGAGAACCTTGCCGACGGGCAGCCGGCGTGGATTCGTCACGCGATTGAGGCGCTGGACGCGACGGTAATCATCAGGGCGATTGAAGTAGCGCTCGCCGAGCGTGAACAAGGTATCGCCCCGCCTGACGCGATATTTGACGATCGCATCGGCGCGCGGCGCGGGCTGCGCCGGCGCCAGCATCGCGAACAGCGCCAGCAGCAGGCTCACTGCTGCTCGCTGATTTCGGGCGTCACATCCGTCATGGCTTCGAGACGATAGCCGTAACTGTAGATCGGCGTAAGCCGAAAGCCGCGTTCGGGCCGGAGCCCGAGCTTGGAGCGGATCTTGGACACATGCGAGTCGAGCGTGCGCGTCGGCAGGTCGGGATTGCGCCCCCACACCGCCTCAAGCAGATAGTTGCGCGAAAGCGGGCGCGACAGATTGCTGAACAGCGTCAACGCGAGGTTGAACTCCTTCGATGTCAGCGGCACCAGCTCGCCGCCGACGCTGAGTTCTTCGGCGGGGACGTTGAAGCGAAAGTCGCCGAACGCCTGGACGGGATGCGGCGTCTCGACAGGATAGATGCGCCGACCGAGCGCTT
>NZ_DASWTD010000576.1:0-5500 GCF_036402335.1 Sphingopyxis sp.
ACGACGGCAGCGAAGTGGTGGCGACGATGATCGGCGTCGCGGTGGTCGCATTGGGCCACGACCTCAACCGCCGCGCGCGGCACTGCCGGTTCGCCGAAACGGACCGGTCCGCCGCTTGCGGGGACCCGGCAAACAGCCTACATTGGGTTATAGTTAGCGCGGGATTTCCCGCGCATGAGGAAACGCCAATGGGCAAGCATGATCATCCCCACGTCGAGGCCAGCGGCGCCTCGCTCGCCAGGGCAGCGCAGACCGCGCTCGAGGGCGCGGGCGAAGCGTGGACCGACATGCGCGCGCAGATTTTCGACGCGGTCGCCGAAATCGGCAAACCCGCGAGCGCCTATGAAATCGCCGACATCGTGTCGCAAAAGCGCGGCAAGCGCGTCGCGCCGAACAGTGTCTATCGCATCCTCGACCTGTTCGTCGCGAACAACCTCGTCCGCCGCGTCGAGAGCGCGAACGCCTTCGTCGCGAACAGCCATCCGGGCTGCCTCCACGACTGCATCTTCCTGATCTGCGACAGCTGCGGCACCGCGGTGCATGTCGACAACGACAAGATTTCGGGCGGCGTGCGTGCCGCGGCCGAGGCGACGGGCTTCGCGGCCGAGCGCCCGGTGATCGAGGTGCGCGGCAAATGCGCCGAGTGCCAATAAGGTGAGCCGCCGCGCTCCACCGGACGGTTGAATGCCGATCGGGGGGTTCCAGCATTGGATCGAGGCACAGCGGGCGCGTCCGCCCGCACCGACGCGCCTGTGGGTCTGGACACTTGCCCTCGGGGTCGCTGTCCTTCTTTTCGGTTTCCACCTCGGACAGGTGTTTCCACAAGCAGGATATGACATCGCACCCGGCTATGGCGCTCCGGTCCTCGCGTTCGAATTCGCGGGCAGCCAGGCCGACCTCGAAGCGATCTTCGGCTTCTATACCGACCCGCAGCAGGTGACGCGCCTCGCCGCGATGCGCGCGGGCAACGAGCAGGATTATCTCTATATGCTGCTCTATGCCGCTTTTCTCGGCTGCGGCTGCCTTGCGCTGTGGCGCGAGCTTCGGTTGCGGCCGTTGCTCGCGGTGGCGGCGCTTCCGGTCGTCGCGGCGCTGTGCGACGCTTGGGAAAACTGGCTGCTCTTCGACATCCAGGCCGCCTTCACGCTCGGCGATTATTCGCCTGCGATGGCAAGCCTGCCCTGGCCCGTCGCCGCCAAATTCCTGTTGCTTGCGACGACCAATGTCGCGATCGGCGCCGCGGCAACGCAGATCGGACGGTGGTGGGCGCTGTTCGGCACGGTCGCGATCCTCGCCGCGATCCCGACGGTGATGGCAATCATCACCCCCGCCGCCTTTGCCTGGGCGCTGATGCCGTCGACCGCCGGCGGCTGGATCCTGCTCCTCGCGCTCGCTGCGGCAGGAAGCTGGCAGGCGCTGGTCCGGCGGCGCCCGCTCGTCGACTTCGACGCCGCCGCGCCCGAACCGGGCGAGCAGTCTGCCGCCGAACCGGCGCGCCCGGTCTTCGGTCGTCGCCGCACCTGACCCCTCTTTTCTCCCCGGCGATGCAGGTCTAGGGAAGCGGCGAATCCCCAAAAAAAGGGCGAAAGGCTGCACATGAACACCGTGATCATCCGCGAAGACGACCTGATCGAGACGATCGCCGACGCGCTCCAGTACATCAGCTATTTCCATCCGATGGACTATATCCGCGCGCTGGGCGCCGCGTACGAGCGCGAAGTGTCGCCCGCCGCGAAGGACGCGATGGCGCAGATCCTCTCGAACAGCCGTATGTGCGCCGAGGGGCATCGCCCGATCTGCCAGGACACCGGCATCGTCACCGTGTTCATCAAATGGGGCATGGACTGCCGCCTCGACAGTCCCCGCAGCCTGCAGCAGGTCGTCGACGAAGGCGTGCGCAAGGCGTACCTCCACCCCGAAAACAAGCTCCGCGCCTCGATCCTCGCCGACCCCGCGTTCAGCCGCGTGAATACGAAGGACAACACGCCCTCGGTGCTCAACGTCGAGATGGTCCCCGGCAACAAGGTCGTGATCGATGTCGCGGCGAAGGGTGGCGGCAGCGAGAATAAGTCGAAGTTCAAGATGATGAACCCCTCGGATTCGATCGTCGACTGGGTGCTCGAAATGGTGCCGCAGATGGGCGCCGGCTGGTGCCCGCCGGGCATGCTCGGCATCGGCATCGGCGGCACCGCCGAAAAGGCGATGCTGCTCGCGAAGCAGTCGCTGATGGACCCGATCGACATGACCGAACTGCTCGCACGCGGCCCGTCGAACCCCACCGAGGAGCTGCGCATCGAGCTCTATGAAAAGGTCAACGCGCTCGGCATCGGCGCGCAGGGGCTCGGCGGCCTCGCCACCGTGCTCGACGTCAAGATCGCCGACTGGCCGACGCACGCCGCGTCGAAGCCCGTCGCGATGATCCCCAACTGCGCCGCGACGCGCCACGCCCATGTCACGCTCGACGGCAGCGGCCCTGCGTTCCTCGAGCCGCCGGTGCTTGCCGATTATCCGCAGATCGACTGGGCGCCCGACAAGGCCGCGATCCGCGTCGATCTCGACAATCTGACCCCCGAGGTCGTCGCGAGCTGGAAACAGGGCGACCGCCTCTTGCTCAACGGCAAGATGCTCACCGGCCGCGACGCCGCGCACAAGCGCATCGCCGACATGCTCGCCAGGGGCGAGGAGCTGCCCGTCGAGTTCAAGGGCCGCGTCATCTATTATGTCGGCCCGGTCGATCCGGTCGGCGAGGAAATCGTCGGCCCCGCGGGTCCGACGACCGCGACGCGCATGGACAAGTTCATGGACATGATGCTGGGCCAAGGCCTGCTCGCCTGCGTCGGCAAGGCCGAACGCGGCCCCGCCGCGACGCAATCGATCGCCAAGCACAAGAGCGCCTATCTGATGGCGGTCGGCGGCGCTGCCTATCTCGTCGCGCGCGCGATCAAGGGCAGCAAGGTCGTCGGCTTCGCCGATCTCGGCATGGAGGCGATCTACGAGTTCGAGGTCAGCGACTTCCCCGTCACCGTCGCGGTCGACAGCGAAGGCCAGAACGTTCATGTCAACGCGCCGAAGCTGTGGCAGAAACGGATCGCCGACGAAGGATTGCTGGAGAAGGCATAAGCAACAGGGGGCAAATCCATGGCCGACCACGTACCGATCGACCTCTACGCCCCTCACTCGCCCGAGCAGATCGCCCGCACGCTGCGGAAGGTCATGGATGAACCCATGCCGGACGCGAAGGCGCGCGTATTCGGCAAAGGCAGCGAACGCGAGATGAAATTGCGCTACCGCCAGCGCAACGCGCGCACCAATATGGAACCCGTGCTCGACGCGGTCATGGAATCATACAAGGGCGGCACGCGGATCACCGGTACCTTCGGCACCCCGCCCGAGGCGCGCTATTTCCCCTATATCTGGGTCGGCTTCCTCTCGCTGTTCGTGATCGGCGGCGTCCTCGCCTATATCTATATTCCCGGCGCCGGGCTGTTCGCGACCTTCTTTGCCGGCATTCCGCTATTGATGATCTTCGCAGGGCTCGCTGCCTTCCGCGCGCAGCCCGACCCCGCCAAAGATCTCGAGAAAATCCTCGCCTTCCTCGCCCGCGAAATCGACGCGCGCCCGATCGCGTAACGGTAAGTCCCCGCCACGCGCTTGCGTTTCTCTCGCGATGCGGCAGATTGCTTCGTATACAAAACAGGCAGGGGACGCAGGATGGATTTCCGCAATTTCGAACGACTGAACCGCCGCGACATGCTGCGCGGCACCGCGATGCTCGGCGCCGGCGCCGCCTTCATGCAACCGCTTCCCCTGCTCGCGCAATCGGGAACGATGGCGGATGTCCGCAAGGCAGCCGAGGCGGGCAAGGACGCCTCGATCAAGCGCATCCGCGACTGGATCGCCCTGCCCTCGATCGCCGCCGAGAACCGCAGCATGCCCGAGGGTGCGGCCTATATGGCCGAGCTCGCGAAGGATGCAGGCTTCACCAATGTCGAGATTGTCCCCACCGACGGCCATCCCGGCGTCTTCGGTACGATCGACGTCGGCGCCAGGCGCACGCTCGGCATCTATTTCATGTACGACGTGAAGCAGTTCGACGCGTCCGAATGGTCGTCACCGCCACTCGAGGGCAAGATGGTCGATCGCCCCGGTTTCGGGCAAGCGATCATGGGCCGCGGCGCGGTGAACCAGAAGGGTCCCGAGGCGACCTTCCTCGCCGCGCTCCACGCGATCCGCGCTGCGGGACGCAAGCTGCCGGTGAACATCGTCCTCATCTGCGAGGGTGAGGAAGAGATCGGATCGCCGCACTTCCGCCAGATCGCGACCAAGCCGAACATCCTCGCCGCCCTGAAGAAATGCGACGGCATCTTCATCCCCTTCGCGTCGCAGGGCAAGACGGGCAACGTCACCGTCAACCTCGGCTCGAAAGGCATCATCGAACTCGAACTGGTCGCAAGCGGCGAGAAATGGGGCCGCGGGCCGAAGGGCGACGTTCATTCGAGCCTGAAGGCGATGGTCGACTCGCCCGCCTGGCGGCTGGTGCAGGCGCTCCAGACGCTCGTGACCGAGGGCGGCAACAAGCCCGCGATCGAGGGCTGGTTCGAAAATGTCCGCCCGCTCACCGACCGCGAAAAGGCGCTGATCCGCGAAGCCGCGAAGGCGGGCGATGAAGCCCAGCAGAAGGCGGCGCTCGGCGTCACCCACTGGATCGACAACCTCGCGTACGACGACGCGCTGATCCGCCTCGCGCAGGAACCGACGGTCAATATCGAAGGGCTCGTCGCAGGCTACACCGGCCCCGGCGGCAAGACCGTGCTGCCCGGCCGCGCCGTCGCCAAGCTCGACCTCCGCCTCGTCCCCAACCAGACGCGCGCCGAGGCCGAGAAGAAACTCCGCGCGCATCTCGACAAGCATGGCTTCACCGACGTCGAGGTCAATGTCTCGGGCGGGTACGATCCGACCGAGGTCGCCGAAGACAGCATCCTCATCCGCAGCGAGCTCGCGACATACAAGAAGCTCGGCGTCGCCACGAGCCTCAACCCGCGCATGGCGGGCAGCTGGCCGGGCTCGACCTTCACCGCGCAGCCGGTGTCGATCCCCGCGGGCCATTTCGGGATCGGTCACGGATCGGGCGCGCATGCTCCCGACGAATATTATCTGATCGATTCGACCAACCCCAGGGTCGCTGGCCTCGTCGACGCGACGATGGGCTTTGCCGAATTCCTCTACACGCTGGCGGCGATCAAATGAGGAGAGGCGAATGAGCGACCTCAACGGCGTCGCGCACGTCATCCTGACTGCGGGCGATTTCGAACGATCAACCGCCTTCTGGCGCGCGATGATCACCTATCTGGAGCTGAAGCTCGTGCTCGACAGCGAGCACATGCTCTATGGCGTCGGCGGGCGCACCGCGATCGGTATTCGCACCGGCAGCCCAGAAAATGCGGGCAAACGTTTCGATCAGGGCGCCCCCGGCCTGCACCACGCCTGTTTCCGCATGCGC
>NZ_DASWTD010000577.1:0-8521 GCF_036402335.1 Sphingopyxis sp.
CATAGCCGCCGCCGGTCGCGTGAAAAAGGCCATCGCGGCCGTCGGCGGCATGATCGACGGTGAAACCTTCGCCGGTCAGGCCTTTGTCGATGAAGTCCGCCGTCGTGCGGTCGTCCTCGATCACCAGTATCTTTCGCGACATAGAGGGGTTCCCACGCTAGCGGTGTATCGCTGACGATGCCTTATACCGACTCTTTCCGGCATGGCGAAGATAGCGCCGCAAGCTCTGGATCCCGCCGGGCACCGCAATAGCCGGACGCCGGCTTTTCACGGTTGCGGGGCGCGACACGATATTATGCACCGCCGCGATGCCGAGGGCGAAGGCCATGCCGCGCGGCCCCGCGATATAGCGCGGCTCCCAATGCGTCGCGAATTTCGCCTTGTAGCTTCGCAGCCCCTCGAACCCGTACAGGCTCTCGCCATGGCGGAAGAGGAAGGCGGCGCCGCGCGCCCACGCGGGCGCCAGCTTGCGCCCGTCGATCCCCGCCAGCGGCGCGACCCCCAGCGTGAACCACCGGTAGGTTTCGGCCTTTGCATGTCCGATCAGGCGAACGAAGAGGAAATCCATCACGCCATAGGGAATGTCGCGCGCGTGGCGCATCAGGTCGACCGAAATCTCCTCGCGGTTCGGTGTCGCAAGGATATTGGCAAAGGCGACGATACGCCCGTCGATGCGCACGACCGCGCACGGGAAATTCCGCATGTAGCCAGCCTCGAAACGGCCGAGGCTGAACGCCTTTTCACGTTGCTTTTTCGCGGCGAGCCAGTCGTTCGATATGGCTTCGAGCTCGGCGAGATGGTGCGGCACATCGGCCGCGGCGAGGATGGCGAAGGTCGCGCCCGCCTCGACGGCACGGCGCTCGGCGTGACGCAGCGTCTTGGCGTGCGGACCCGCGAGCGAAAAGGCGGCGAGATCGACCCGGGCCTCCTCGCCATATTTGACGATCGAGAGGCCGAGATCGATCGCCGGGGGAAGGCACGCGGCGCTGATCTGGTAGAGCAGGATGCGTCCCTGTGCGGCGTCGGCTCGCTCGCGCAATTTCCAGAGCAGGTCAGGCCAGCGTTCCTCGCGCCCCACCGGGTCGCCCATCACGATCCAGTTCGCGCCCTCGACCCGGTACATCAGAAAGGCGTCGCCCTCGTCCGCAAGGATAAAATGCTTGTCGCCGGTGTAGGCAAGAAAGGCATCGGCGCGATCGGCAACGGCCAGCGCGGGTGCGAGCCGTTCGAAGGCGAGATCGCCGTCGCTGGCGGCGTTCCCCGACGGCGCGAACAACCGCCAGAGAGCGAGACCGGTCACCAGCACCGCGATGCCGAACAGCGCGCGCAGAAAGCGCGGTGCATCGCCATTGAGGGTGAACTGCCACCACAGGCTGTTGGTGTAGGCGATATGTTTGTAGGCAAAAAAGCCCGCGAAGGTCGAGGTCATCACCGCGGTCAACGCCGCAGCGATCCATCCGGCCGACAGCGGCGCGTCAAGCAGCGAGGTCTTGCGATAGAAGGCGGTACGGCTCCACTGAAGCGCGGCGCCGATGGCCGCCAGAATCAGCGCTTCTTCGTAATCGCCGCCCTTGGCGAGCGAGAAGACGATCGCCGCGACGAGCAGCCCGCGTGTCGCGACAAAGGCGCCGTCGAGGCGGCGCAGTAGCCCCGGTGCGAGGAACAGCAACAGCGTCCCCGACAGGCTGGCGGCGATATGCGATGCCTCGACGAAGGGCAGCGGCAGAAAATGCCTGAGCTCATGCATGCGGGCGGCTTCGGCGGGGGTTGCGCCTGACAGCAGCAGGATCAGTCCGCCCGCGAACGCCAGCGCGGCGAGAAGCGGGGGCGCGAGTTCGCGAAGCAGCGATTGTCCGGCACGTGCTGCCTGCTGCGCTGGTTGCCGCCAAGCCTTGCTCTCGTGCCAGGCGAGGAGCAGCGCGGCGAGCAGCAATGGCAGCAGATAATAGATGACGCGATAGGCAAGCAGTGCGGCGAGCAGCTGGGCCTTGTCGCCGGGCACCGCTGCGATCACGACGGTCTCGAACACCCCGAGTCCGCCGGGGACATGGCTGACCAGCGCAGCGATGATGGCGAGTGCATAGCCGAGGAAGAAGGCCGGATAGGCGGCCGGATCGGGGGCGGGCAGCAGGACGAACAATGCGGCGCTCGCGGCGGCGAGGTCGAGGGCGGCGACGGCGGTCATCGCGGCGCTGTACCTCGCGTCCGGCAGCGGTGTTCGCCACCCGCCGATCTCGAATGCTTTCAGACCGAAATGGCGCAGCAGCAAGGGGACGAGGCACAGCGTCAGGACAGCCAGCCCCGCGAGATGGATCCAGTGAAGCGGGACGCCGGAGGCCAGGCCCGGCAACACATGCGTGGTCGTGGCGGCGGCAAGGCCGGCCAGAAGGATGACGCCATTCCAGAAACCGAGGCTTGCCAGTGCGATCACGCTGCCGACGTCGCCTCCGCCGAGGCCCGCCGCGCGATAGATACGGTATCGCGCCGAACCGCCGGTGAGCAGCGCGAGTCCCAGATTGTGGCTGAGCGTGTAGCTGGTGAAGGAGGCAAGCGCCCACGTTCGCCATGGCAATGGCCGGTCGATGATCCGCAGCGCGAAGCGATCGTACAGCGTCAGCATGGCGTAGCTGGCGGCGGTCAGCAGCAGCGCCATCCCGATCTGGCCCGCCGACAGGGCATCGAAGGCGTGGCGGATGTCATGCGGGCGAACCGAATGCAGCAGTCTCGACAGCGCGGCAAGGCCGAGCACCGCGACAATCAGCGCGGCGCCGATCGACAGGAGCCGCTTGTTGGACCGGCTCCACCGCCGGGCGTTTTCGAACAGGCTCATTTCCGGGTCCATTCCTGACGCTTGCAGATCAGCCCGCCAAGGATGCAGCCCGATATGCGCAGGCTGTTCGGCGTGCGAAGTTCGATCGTCGAATAGAAATGCCGCCCCTGATCGGGAACATAGACGCGCCCTGTCCAACGCCCGGCACCGCTCGCCCGATAATCACTCAGCAATTCGGTGCCGACGAGGGTGTCGACGCCCGCATCGCGAGCATCGGCGATCGCCCGGGGCCCCGCCCAGACGATGCTGCCGCACAGCAATTGCTGGCCGCAACGGCGCGTTTGCACGACGATCGTACCCTTGGGGTTTTGCCACAGTCCGATCGGGGTCGCGGCCGTCGCGGCATTCGCGCTGCTGCTCAGCGTCAACAGCAACGCCATGACCAAGGCCTTCATCTCATTCGCTCCTTCAGGTCCGGCTGCCGTCGATCGCGGGCAAGATCGCCGCCTCGAGCGCGCGGGAATCGGAATTCAGCTTGTGCCCGCCGGGCAGGGTGATGCGCCGGACGTTCGGCATTTGCAGTTCGGGGCACAGGCTGTGGGCTTCCTTGATGCCGCGGATGCAGGTCACCGGCACCCAGTTCAGCCGCGACGCGGTTGGCGAGGCGCGCTGGTCGGGCGTTTCGAAACCGGCAAGTTCGATCGGCGAGGCGCGGAAGATGATATCCTCGCCGGGCACGACCAGCACGACCGCCCGGATCGGCCGCCGGTCGCCGGCCGGAAATTGCGCGAGGCCGGCGTGCAGCATATCCGCGCCGAATGACTGGCCGATCAGCACGACATGATCGGTCTTTCCGAGCATCATCGCCCGCGCCATCGCGGTCCGGATCAACTGCGCGGCGTCCTGTGCCGTCCGCCGCGGCGAGAAATAGGTCAGCGAGTTGACCGTGACGATCGCATAGCCGCGGGCGTGCAGTCGCGCCGCTATCTTCGGCGTCATACCGGTCCGATTGCCCATGTCGCCCGACAGCATGACGATCGCGGGTCGCGCAGCGCCGGCATTCGCTGCGGGCATGTCGCGGAACAGCGGTCCGTTATAATAGCCCGCGTATAGATAGATCGCCGAGGCGGCGATGAGCGACGCGAGTGTCAGGGCGAGAAGCCATTTTCCTGAGCGATGTGTCGCGCGGTCGGTGGTCATGCGGGCGGTCCCTTTGCTTCAGGGAACGACGATACGCCCGTGCCTGCATCGGGAAGCTGACCCGCGGATTACGATATTGTCATGTCGCGGCCATGCCCCGGTCGGATCGGCGGGGTTAGGAGAAGGATGTCCAGGGCGGGAGCCATCCCCCTGATCCCTCTCTGCCGGTTTCCCGCCTGGACATTTCGGTTCGCAGCATCCGCTTCCGGGCGGATTCATGGAGTGAAGAATATGGCACGCTTTCGTACCCTGGTCGGTCTCGGCCTCGCATCGACGATGTTGATGACCGCACCGGTTTTTGCCTCGACGACAACGGCCAAGCCGGCAACGCAGCAGACCGCGGCGCCCAAGGGCGCGACGGCAAAGCGGGCCACGTCGGCCCGGTCCGGCGCGCATGCCGCAAAGGCAGCGCACGGCAACGACAAGAAGGCCGGTAACTGACGAACGGCATAACGGCGAGCGGATCGAACGGCCCCGAAGGCTCGACCCCGGCACTCCCGCCCCGACCCGCCTGCCACCCGGCCAGTTCCCATTCTCGCAGGAACTGGCCGGTTTGCCGTGCCCCGACCGCGTCCCTGCCGCGCGATCCCGCCGGCATCATTTATGGTAGAGCGGGAAGGGATGCGATGGCAACGCGCCGCTTTGCGGAGCAAGTACCGATATGGCGTGCGGCAGCACCCGGAAATGCGCCGGTGTCGCCGTTACGATTTCGCCATCGGTGTTGATGGGCATCGGGGCGCGGGTTTCGATGTCGAATTCGACGCATTTCGCGGTTCGGACCTCTTTCCATGCGCCATGCGTGCCCGATCGAAACGCGCCCAGCATGAGCGCAAGCTTCCAGAGGTTGCGCATCTCGAGGCTGTAGAGGTCGAGGCTGCCGTCGTCGATCGCGGCCTTTTCCTCGACGACGTTTCCGCCGCCGTAAAGGCGGCCGTTGCCGATCGCGATCTGATAGGTTCCGACCTTTATCGTGCGGCCCTTTTCGGTGATCTTCGCGCGAAAGCGCCTGGCGCCCGTCACGATACGGAGCGCCGCCACCGCATAGCCGAGGCGGCCGAACCGCTTCTTGATCGCCGGGTCGAGCTTTTGCGCGAGTTCGCTGCTGAGGCCGATGCTGGCGACATTGAAGAAAGCATGGCCGTTGACCATGCCGACGTCGATCCGTCGCTGGTTGCCCACCACGATGACGTCGGCCGCGGCCGCGAAATCGAGCGGGATCGAAAGCGTCCGCGCGAGATCATTTGCGGTGCCGGCGGGAATGATGCCGAGCGGCAGTCCGCTCTCGATGACCGCGGGCGCCGCCGAAGAGATCGAGCCATCGCCGCCGCAGACCACGACCAGATCGGCCTCGCGGTGCAGCCGTGCGACGTCGCGGGCAATTTCGGGGAGGTTTTCGAAGGGCTCGACGCTGACCATGATGCCGCCGGCTTCCAGCCGGTCCCGTACCGGTTGCAAGGCGCTCGCGCCCTGCCGTGCGTTTGCGTTGTGGAGCAAAAGTGCGCGCGTACCGCCTGGCCACGACATTCAGATAGTCCTGCGAGGAAGAAACCGGATCGCAAGGCACGTGCCCCGATGAGCCCTTCCTCGCTCCCCGGCCTATACAAAGTCTGCGGATGACCGGGAAGCGGATTTGGAGGAAGGGACTTGCCTTGACCGCCGCGGCGGCGTGCTATTTCAGCGGCAGGAACAGTTCCACGACGACGTCGTGCACCGCCGCGTCATTGAAGAAGTTGAGTTGGCGCCGGCAATAGAGCGGAAAGTCGCGCACTTCCTCGCCACTTGCTGGCAGCCAGTCCCGATAAAGAAAAAGCGCGGCGGGCTCGAGATTATGCGTGTCGTGTACGACGCGCAGGACCGCGCAGCGTCCCGCGGGGATGATGCCGGCCTTCATGCAATCGTCGTCCGCCGCGATCGGCTGCCCGGTCCCGACACACAGGTCCATACTGTAATCGGCCGGGTTCGCGGGTGTCCTTTCGGAACGAAAAATGTTGAAGGTCGGGCTTGTCTCGGGCGACAGGCCCGCGGCCTTGCGCCAGGCGATGAACCGCTTGATCGTGGCATCGAGCGTCGCACGATCGCCGCGGTGTTCGAGAACGGCCACCGGCGTCGCCGGCACGTCGCGGATCGTCACATCGGCATGATTGTAGGTAATTTGCATGAGTTTGCTCCTCGCATTGTCGAGAGGCCCGAAGGCCGCGAGCCACGGCGCCCAGTCCGGCGATTTCCGGAACGACGACGGCGATTGCCCGAACCGCCGCCGGAAGGCGCGGGCGAACGCATCGGGGGCGTGGTATCCGGCATCCATCGCTATGTCCGTTACGCTCCGCTCCTCGTTCGAGGCGAGCCGGTGCGAGGCGCGCTTCATTCGAGCAAGCTGGACATAGCGCTGCACGGTCACGCCAAAGGTCGCCGTGAACTGCCGGTGGAAATGAAATTTCGAGAAGGCGGCGACGCGGCTTAACGATTCCAGATCCAGATCGGTATCGAGATGCTGGTCGACATAGTCGAGCACCCTCTGCATCCGGTCCCGATAATTTTGCTCCGCCGTCTTCATCATTCGCTCCCTGGGTGGCGCCGCCGATTAGTCGCAAAACACGCGGCGCTGCTCGACCGATCTTGCGCTTTTGGCATCGATCGGCGCGTGAACGGGGCAGCGCGCTGACGGTAGCCGGTCCATCCCGGCCCGGATGCGGCGCAGCGGCGCGGACGAAATCGGGCGACACGCGCCCGCGGCGGCCCGATTGCCGGAACCCGGGCGGCTGCGCGGGGTTTTCGCAAGGAAGCCTCAACGCGGAGACGAGCGATGAACCTGCAGAAGATTTACACCTCTTTGCTCGCCACGGACCTCGATGCGGCCGAGCACTGGTATAGCAGGTTTCTCGGCCGCAGTCCGGACCACCGGCCGATGGCGACGCTGGTGCAATGGGAATTTTCTGACCGGAGCGGGCTGATGCTATCGGACAGCGTCGAAATCGCCGGGCGCGGCGCGGCCTTCTTTTACATCGCCGATATGGCGGCCGAGCGGCAAAGGCTGCGGGGCTTGGGGATCATGCTCGGCGACGATATCGAAGGCGATTATTCGACGCTCGCGCAGGTGCGCGATCCGGACGGCAATCTTCTCACCTTGGCGACACCGCCGAGGCGACCCTTTCCGGCCGCTTGATCCGTACGGGCAGCCGCCCGGCCATCGTTCGGCTGACGATGGTCATAGGAATGATCTGCTATCATTTCCGGGGACGCCGCCGACACTTTGGACCTTTCGATAGTGCCGGCGGGATACTCGCCGCTAGAATTTCACGCTCAGTCCCGCGGTGAGCCGGCGATCGGTGAGGCCCTGGAAGCACAACAGCGCCTTGTTGTTGACGCAATACTGGTTCTGGTCGCCGCGAAGCAGGTTGATGCCCTCGATGCCGACGTTGATGTGATCGTTGATGTCATAGTTGATGCTGGCGTTGAGCTGCCCCCTCGCGCCGTTGATCAGCGGCAGGCCGAAGAAGAACGGGTCGTTCGATACATAGCTTGAGCGCCATGTGTAGCGAAGCCGGGCGTTGAGACCATATTTGTCGTAGAACAGCGTTGCATTATAAGCATATTTCGAAAGGTTCGTCAGCGAGATAAGATCCTGCGAACCCGGATAGCCAAGCTGGGTGAAAACGGTTCGCGGGCCATCGGCGACGCGGTACTCACGTGCCGAACCGCCGGTCTTCTGATAGGTGAAGTTGCCGATGAAGCCAAAGCCCGACGCAAATCCGAGCACATCCTCCCAGGCCGACAGATCGTGCTGGAGCGCGACCTCGATACCGGTTTGCGTCGTGCTTCCCGGAACGTTGAACGTCGAGCTCCGCGGTACGCAGATGCCGACGCCCTGGACCGGATTGTTGATGTTGCGGTTGGCGATCGGATTGTAGATGCCGCCGCCCGGGCACGACGGATCGATCGAAATGTTGAGATTGCCGTTGGCGTCGAGGTTGGGCGCCGGATCCTCCTGCCGCTGGGCGAACAGGTTGGTGCGGCTTTTGTGAAAGAAGCCGACGCTGATCAGGCTTGACGGTGCGAAATAATATTCGCCCGAAAGGTCGAACGACCAGACCGCCTCGGGAACGAGGTCGGGGTTGCCGACCGCAACGGGGGTGTTCGCACCGGTGCCGAAGGAGAAGGACGTCGACAGCGTGTCGAAGTTCGGGCGGCGGATATCGCGCGCGATGCCGGCGCGGACGAGCAGCTTGTCGGCGGGCTCGAGCACGAGGCTGAAGCGCGGCAGCAGGAAGTTGTACGAGCTTTTGGCGACGGTCTGCCCCGTCACCGTGCCGTTCGCGATATTGTTGCCCGTCGACGAGAGGCTGGTGTGCAGCCAGCGGAAGCCGGCGTTGCCGCGCACCGGCATGCCGGCGATTTCGCCTTCCATATTCGCCTGGAAATAGGCGGCGTTGGTCGTTTCCTTGATCTTGAAGAAGCCCGCGAAGGATTCGGTCGGCGTTGCCAGCGATGCCACCGCGGGGCCCTGGGTCCGGGCGTCGTTGCTCGCCGCGATCGCCTTGTTGAGCGCTTCCA
>NZ_DASWTD010000578.1:0-2697 GCF_036402335.1 Sphingopyxis sp.
AAGGGGCGCTTGCGAACGATCACTGGCGCGCCGGCGGCCTCTGCCCGGCCTTCGGCGCGCGCGGCGCGCAGTTCGGCTTCGCTTGCGTGCACGTGCGCCTGATGCGCCGCGATTTCGTCGCGGCGGCGCGCGCGCATCGCGTCATAGCTCCAGCGCGTGTGGCCATAGCCGAAAAGGCAGAGAAGGCCGCCCGCGATCGCCAGATTCTTCATCGCAGCCATCGCCTGCACGGGATCGGTGAATTCGCGGTGAAAGAAGAGGATGGTAAGGAGGACTAAACCTGCGAGCAGGATCGACCAGAGGCGGGTCGCGATACCGAGCGCGAGGCAGACGCCCGCGATCAGTTCGAACAATCCGGTCGGGATTGCCAGGCCGCCCGGAAGGCCCGCGGCGGAAATCATCGCATTCGTGTCGTTGACATGGATCAGCTTGTTGATGCCCGACACGATGAAAATCACCGCGATGAACAGGCGGCCGAAAAAGACGGCGATCATGGACATGAATCATCCTCCACTACGCGCCCCATCCGCTTGTGCAGACAGGACGCGCGGGACGGCGATCGGGTTCCGCTCAGCGCTGTATGAAGATCAGCGTGGCGACCTCGCAATCGCTGCAATCGAAGGCGCGCAACGTGGCGGTACCCGGGCCGGCGGGCAGGTCGACGTCGGCGAGTTTCACGTCCTGCCATAGCGGGCTTGCGGGGACGGCGACGCCGCGTTCGTCGATGCCGATCCGGCCGCCTTTCACCGAACGCGCGCGCGCGATGACGGTCCATCGACCCGCCTTTGCGACATCGGCGCTGTAGCGCATGAATTCGCCGGTGACGAAATCGCTGACATAGGGTGCGCCGTTCGCCTCGCGAGCGATATCGACGCCGTCGTTTCGGTAGGTCGTCCCGTTGTTCCACGGTGTCCGCTCGCCGCCGGTCGCGACGTGATAATTGGCGTCGACGCTATCGTGATAGGCGACGCCTGGCGGGCCGAGATCATAATCGGCAGCGGCGATGGTCAACGTTTTCGTATCGAGCGTGCGGGCGACGAAGGGACGATAGCTTGCATCGCGCGGCTGACGGAACATCGCATCGATGACATCGGGTTTCGGGATATTCTTCTCGAACCGCGTGTTCTCCGCGAGCTGCATCATCGCGGCAAAGGCCTCATCCGCGGCCGGCTTTTCGCCCTTGCCGGTCATCCATGCAACGATCTTCATCCATCCGTCGCCGGCGAGAATCTCAAGCGGCTGGTTGAAGCCAATCTTCTTCAGCGGCCAGAAATTCCATCCGATACCGTCCCCTTCGGCGAGCGCGATTGCATCGCGGTACCAGCCATTGCTGTTCTCGCCCGACTCGCCGAGCCAGATCGGGCGGTTATAGCTGGCGCGCAGCGCCTTGATTTCGGCGATGCTCGCCTCGTCGTTGCGGTTCCAATATTTGTGGAAGCTCAGCACCATATTGGCGTCCCATGCGGGCGGCAGACCCTTGTAATTATTGCCCCAGCAATTGCCCTCGACGATCACGATATGCTTTTTGTCGACCTTGCGGATCGCGGCGGTGATCCGTTGTTGCAGGCTCCAGACGGCCTTGTTCTCCGTCTCGTCGCAGCCATTGCCCTTGCCCGGGGTCGCAAAGCTCCAGTTCGGCTCGTTGATCAGGTCATAGCCGCCGATCCACGGCTCGTCCTTGTACCGCTCCGCGAGCCTGGTCCACAGCATCACGGTCTTGCGCTGGTTCTCTTCGCTTTGCCAGAGCGATGGTTTGGCTGGGTCGCGGTCCGAGATGGCAAGGTCGTTGCCTTGACCGCCGGGCGCGGCGTGAAGGTCGAGGATCAGGTAGATGCGGTTCGCCTTGCTCCATTCGAGCAGCCGGTCGATGCGCTGGAAGCCTTCCTCGTGCCACGTGTCCTGACCCGGCTTCGGCTCCTTGTCGGCGGGCAGGGTGAGCTGGTCGAAATGGATCGGCAGGCGCACCGAATTGAAGCCCCATTTCGCCATCGCGGCGATGTCGGCCTCGGTCGTGTGGTTGTCGAGCAATGCGCGGTAGAAGGTCGCCGTGCGCTCCTCGCCGACAAGTTCGACAAGCTTCGAGCGAATTCTATGCTGTTGCCCGACTTCGCCGAGCTTCAGCATATAGCCTTCCTGCAGCATCCATCCGCCGAGCCCCATCCCGCGCAGGACGACGGGCTGGCCCGATCCATCGATGATGCGGGTGCCGTCGACTTTCAGAAAGCCTTGGGCATGCGCCGAAAGTGTTGGCGCCAAAAAAGCAAGGGCGAGGGCGAGCGAGCGCAGCTTCATATGGCATTCCCGATATTGCCGTTATGAGAACGTTATCAAACAACGACAAGAGCGCAAGTCTCGGCTTGGGTAAACCTCCACTGACTCGGCCCGCTTCCGGGGCTTTACCTGCACACACAAAAAGCTAGCTCACGCTAGCTAAAGAGTCTCATTTGATGTATTACATCAATTACTAGCCATGATTCCGCGCATCTTTTGGGAAACTGGGAGGGTTTATTCAATGAAGATGATTTTCGTAAAGGGCCTGCTGGCCGCCTCGGCTTTAGGAGCGTTGGTGAATCCGGCATATGCTGGTACGATCACTTCGCCCGCGTCTGGCACGCCGGTTTCTGCAACACTGGCCCTCGATGTCGAGGCTCCGGGAATACTTCGCGTTGCCTGCTTCGCATCCATGACCGGAAGTGT
>NZ_DASWTD010000579.1:0-11310 GCF_036402335.1 Sphingopyxis sp.
TCGAAGGCCATCTCTCGGGGCCGCTCGGTGAAGGCATTGCGGCGCGCATCGCGGTGCGCAGCGAGAACAGCGACAAGGGGTGGCAGATCAGCAATTCGCGCCCCGACGAACGCCTCGGCCGCGTCGACAAGCTCGGCATCCGCGGCTCGCTGTCGATCGATCCGGGTCCGGGGACCAGCATCGATCTGTCGGTTACTTGGTGGCAGAACAAGTCGGACACGGTCGCCGGCCAGGGCATCGGCTTCACCCCCGCCACCAACCCGGTATCGGGAACCAGCAATTCGCGCCTGTTCAACGTCCCGGGCCTCGCTACCTATCTGGCGAACAATCTCCCGACGAAGGCGAGCCAGGCCGACTGGGCGCCCGAGGCGGGGCGGTCCGCCGACATCGGCCGCGGCGCCGGCCTGCCCGGCGACCTCGCGGAAAACAACCGCTTCTGGGGCCTCAAACTGCGCGTCGACCAGGATGTCGGCGACACGGTGAAGTTCGTCAGCCTGACCAGCTACAATGATTTCCAGCGCAAGGCGCTGTCCGACTGGAGCGGCGCGCCGTTCGAAGTCCTGCTGCAAAAGGCGGACGGACGGATCAAGAGCTTCGCGCAGGAAATCCATTTCGAGGGCGAGACCGGCGCGGTGAACTGGCTGGTCGGCGGCTATTACGGGCATGACAAGATCGTCGACAGCAACCGCACCTTGCTGGGCGAAAATGCGAACGCGCGGTTCATCCGGGCGGTGCCGTTCATCATCGTACCGGGGGTCAACCTGCTCGACACGCCCTTCAACTCGGGCAATTATACCGCCGCCGATATGGCAACCGCCTTTCGCACCTATGAGGACATCGGCACGATGAACACGAAGACGTGGAGCGTCTTCGGCAACGCCGACGCCGAACTGACCGAACAGCTCAAACTGACGGTCGGGCTGCGCTATACCGAAGACAAGCAGGACTATGTCGGCTGTTCGCGCGACTACAAGGGCAGCATGCTGCCGAACGTCAACGTGGTGAACCGCTTCCTCTTCTCGGCCGGCGGAACGCTCCCGATTCCCGATCCGATCGTCGAGGGACAGTGCAACACCTTTGACGACGCCACGAACAGCTTCGGTCCGGTCGTCTCGACGCTCGACGAGAATAACCTCGCCTGGCGCGTCGCGCTCGACTGGTCGCCGAACGACGACACGCTTGTCTATGCGTCGGTTTCGCGCGGCTACAAATCGGGGACGTCGCCGGTCAACGCGGCGAGCAAGGCGCGCCAGAATGCGCCCGTGACGCAGGAAAAGCTGACGGCCTATGAAGTGGGCGTGAAGGCGACGCTGGCGGATCGTCTACTGCAGGCCAATTTCGCGGCCTTCTATTATGATTACAAGGACAAGCAGATCAGCACCTATTTCGCCGATCCGATCTACACGGCGCTGTCGCGGCTCGACAATGTGCCAAAGTCCAAGGCCTATGGGCTGGAAGGCGAACTGACGCTGCGTCCCGCCGAGGGCGTGACGATCGCCGCCAACGGCCTGTGGCTGAAAACGCGGGTGATCGACTATATCGGTACCAATGCCGCCGGCCAGCCCGAGAATTTCGACGGGGCCGAGTTCATCTATAGCCCGCGGTTCCAGGGCAGCATCGTCGCGGCCTATGACACGCCGTTGACCGGGACGCTGGATCTCAACGGTGCGGTCAGCCTGCGCTATCAGGGCAAGGCGAACACGATTTTCGAGGATGATCCGCTCTACAAGATCGCTTCCTATGCCGTCGTCAATGCCAGCCTCGGCCTCCGGCACGAGAGCGGCTGGTCGGCTTCGCTGTGGGCGAAGAACCTGTTCGACAAATATTACTGGTCGGCGGTCGCGAGCAACGCCAACGTCGTCGTGCGTTTCGCCAACCAGCCGCGAACCTTCGGGCTCACGCTGGGTTACGACTTCTAGAGGAGGCGGCACAGGTGGTACGCGCGCCGATGCAGGGTGACTATCTGGGAACGGCGATCGATTTCGCTGCGCCTGTTGGTGAGCCCGCGCTGCTGGCGCCCGACAGCGTCCAGTGGCGCGTGTACAAGAATCCGATCGCGCTTGGCATCGGCGGCATCGCTGCGGTGCTGCTCGAATTCGCCGAGCCGCGCATCCGGTCGGGGGTGTGGGATCATTCGACCTACAAGGCCGACCCGATCGGCCGCTCGCGCCGCACCGGGCTTGTCGCGATGCTCGCCTGCTACGGACCCGCAAGCGCGGCGAAGCAGGTGATCGGGCAGGTCAACCGTCTGCACGGCAAGGTGAAGGGCGAAACGCCGGCCGGCGACAGATATCGGGCACTCGATCCGGTGCTGCTCGACTGGGTCGCGGCAACCGCATCCTACGGCTTCCTGATGGCTTATGACCGCTTCGTCCGTCCGTTGAGCGATGCCGACAAGGATCGCTTCATGCGCGACGGCGACGCGATCGGGTGCGAGTTCGGCGCGCGGCATACACCGCCGACGGTTGCCGCCTTCATCGCGATGATGGACGAACTCGAACCCCGCTTCGAGCCGCATCCGATCATCTTCGAATTTCTCGATATCATCCAGTCGGGTCGTGCGGCGCCGGGCGTGCCACCTTTTCTCCACCGCGCGATTGCGCGCGCCTCGGTATCGCTGCTGCCGACGCATATCCGCGGCAAGCTCGAACTTGGCGCACGCTATGATCTCACGCGCTTCGACCGTACCGCGCTGCGCATCGCGGGCCGGCTCGCCGACCGGTACGTCGACCGCGCGGCGCCGCATTGTCAGGCGAGCGTCCGGCTCGGCTTGCCGTATGACTTCCTGTTCAAGTCACCCGCCGAGCAGCAACAACTGCTCGCAACGGCTTAGGAACAGCGGTTGAAGCCGGCCCCGCGCACGGCGCGTCCGGGTGTCGCGCCGCTATGCTCGCCGTTCCGCAGGACGCCGACGCCGTTGACGAACACATCGCGCATCCCGACCGAATATTGATGCGGCTTTTCGAAGGTTGAGCGATCGCCGATCGTCGCCGGATCGAACACCACGACATCGGCATAATAGCCGGGCTTCAGCGCGCCGCGGTCCTTGATACCCAGATTGGTCGCGGGCAGGGTGGTCAGCCGGTAGATGGCCTGTTCGAGCGGGATCAGCTTCTCGTCGCGAACATAACGGCCGAGGAGCCGCGAAAAATTGCCATAGGTGCGCGGATGCGCGCCCGATTTCAGGAACACGCCTTTGGTCGCTTGCGACGCGGCATCCGAGCCGAAACTCATCCACGGCAGCTGGATCTGCTTTCGCACATTGTCTTCGGACATCAGGAAATAGACGGTGCCGACGCGCGATCCGTCCTCGACGACGAGATCCATCGCGACCTCTTCGGGCGGTTTGCCGCGCATCGCTGCGACCTCGGCGAGCGTCTTGCCGGTCAGCGGCTTCAGTGCGTCATTCTTGAAACCCGACAGGATCATTTTGTCGGCACCCGCGCCGAAATAGAGATTTTCCCAATCGCTGCCGGGCTGCTTCATTTCGGCGGCGACGCGCGCGCGGATCGCAGGATCTTTGAGCCGTTTGATCCATTCCTCGAGCCCGCCAGCCTGCACCCATGTCGGCATCGCGGCGTCGAGCCCGGTCGCGCCCGCGGTGTAGGTGTACATGTCGGTCGTGATCTTCAGCCCCGCGGCGCGGGCATCCTCGATCTTCTTCACGACCGAGTCGAATTTACCCCAATTGCTCCGCCCCGCCATTTTGAGGTGGTAGATTTCGGCGGGCGCCCCCGAGCGCCGCGAGATGTCGATCAACTCGTCGACGGCTTCCTCCAGCCGGTCGCCTTCGGATCGCATATGGCTGATATACATGCCGCCGCATTTTGCGGCTTCGCTGGTCAGCGCGACGAGTTCGTCGGTCTCGGCGTAGGAACCCGGTGCATAGATGATCGAACTGCCGACCCCCATCGCGCCCTCGTTCATCGCCTGCTTTACCAGCGCGCGCATCCGGGCGAGCTGGTCGGGCGTCGGGTCGACATCGCCTTCGCCCAGTTCGTGGACGCGCACCGTTGCGGCGCCGACGAAGCTTGCGATGTTGGTCGAAATACCGCGCTTTTCCAGCCAGCCGAAATAATCGCCGAGCGTGGTCCACTCGATCGGATATTTGATGTCGCCCTGTCGTTCGGTTTCGAGGGCCTTCATCGTCGCGTTCATCGGCCCCATCGACCAACCTTCGCCCATCACCTCCAGCGTCACGCCCTGCCGGATATCGCTCTGGCTTTTGGGATCGGCGATCAGCGACTCGGTCGCCCAGCTCAACATGTTGATGAAGCCCGGCGCGACCGCCATGCCCCTGGCGGCCACTTCGCTCTTCGCCGTGCCGTCGACCTTGCCCACCGCGACGATGCGGTCGTCCTTGATCGCGACATCGCCGACAACGGGCGGTCTGCCCGATCCGTCGTAGATCGTGCCGCCGCGGATGATCAGGTCATAGGCCGGTGCCTGTGCAGCCACCGATGCCGGGAGCAGCATCGAACTGCAAAGCAGCACGAGCGAAGGGGCGAAACGCCGGTGCGATACCATCTTTTGTCTCCCGGAAATCAGGTCAGCCGTGCAGGCTCATCAACGAGTCCATCAGCCCGTCGTCGGCGCTCGAGCAGACGCCGAGCACCAACGCCTCCTCAAATCCCTCGGCGACGACATAGGCGTGGCCCATTGAAGAATCGATATAGATGCCCTGGCCAACATCGAGCGTGACCGGGTCGTAGAATTCGCTGTGCACCTCGATCCGTCCCTCGAGGACATAGATGAACTCCTCGCCCTGATGATGGACGAGCTCGCCGAATTCGCGGGCGCTGTGCGCGCGGATCCGCGTCAGGATCGGGATCATCCGCTTCTGGCGCAGGTCGGTGCAGAGATAGTGATAATCATAATTGTCGGTCGTCACCCGCGCGGCGCGTTCGATCGTCCCGATGCTGCGGCGACCGGTGACGCGGGGGCTGTTGTCCTCTTCATCCTCGGCAAACAGATCCGACATGCGGATCTTGAGTCGCTGGCTGAGCTGCTGGAGCTTGTCGTAGCTGAGCGTCAACCGGTCGTGCTCGACCTTCGACAATGTCGAAACGGGGATGCCCGAGTTGGCGCTCATTTCCTTGAGCGTCCAGCCATTTCGCGCGCGAATTGACTTCATCACCGCGCCGAGCGTCGGCGGGGTTGCACGGTCGGCCATCAGTTTTTCCATTCCATATTTGACAATTTTCTAATCAGGATCATTATGTCCCTATCGGGCCAATAGATGTTGGTCCCTTGGTAAGGGGTCGCGCGGCTTGCTGCAAGATGTGACAGACCGCGACAATGAAAAGGGGAGAGCGATGCGTTTCATTCGAAAGGCGATGATCGGGCTGGCGGCATTCGCTGCGCTGCCGCTGGCGGCGCAGGGGCCGGTCCCGGCACCAACGGTGAAGAAAGTTGAAACTGCCGCCGTTCCGGTTGCGAAAACTGCCGCGGCACCTGTCACGCTTGATGCCAAGGATCTCGAAGCCTGGCTCGACGGCTATCTGCCCTATGCGCTCGAGCGCGGGCGGATTCCGGGCGCGGTCGTTGTCGTCGTGCGCGGCGATCAGGTCGTGCTCGAAAAGGGCTATGGCTTCTCGGATGTTGCCAAGCGTGCGCCGGTCCTGCCCGAGACGACACTTTTCCGTCCCGGATCGGTGTCGAAACTCTTCACCTGGACGGCGGTGATGCAGCAGGTCGAGGCAGGCAAGATCGATCTCGACAAGGATGTGAACGCCTATCTCGATTTCAAGATTCCCGCCTATCAGGGCAAGCCGATCACGATGCGCAACATCATGACGCACACCGCGGGTTTCCAGGAATCGGTGCGTTACCTGATCAGCAGCGATCCCAAGGCGGTGATGACGCTGAAGAAGCAGATGCCGCTGGCGCTGCCCGATCGTGTCTTCGCGCCGGGGACGACGCCGGCCTATTCGAACTACGCGACCGCGCTCGCCGGCTATATCGTCGAGCGCGTCAGCGGCGAGCCATTCGACAATTATGTCGAAAATCACATTTTCACGCCCCTTGGCATGACGCATTCGTCGTTTCGTCAGCCGCTTCCCGCTGCGCTCGCGCCGCATATGTCGAAGGGTTATCCCGACATCACCCAAAAGGCCCAGCCGTTCGAGATGGTGATCCCGGCGCCAGCGGGCAGCCTGTCGGCCAGCGGTGCCGATATGGGCAAGTTCATGATCGCGCATCTCAAGGACGGCGCGGGGCTGCTCAAGCCCGAAACCGCCAAGCAGATGCATGATTTCAAGGCGCCCGGCGTTGGTCCGCTCAACAGCATGGCGCTCGGTTTCTACGAGCAATGGGTCAACGGCCACCGCGCGATCGCGCACGGCGGCGACACCGTGTGGTTCCACAGCTATCTGTGGCTGTTCCCCGACGCCGACATCGGCGTGTACATCTCGATGAACAGCCCCGGAAAAGCGGGCGATGCGGGCGCGGTGCGCAGTGCGCTGTTCCACAAGTTCGCCGATCGTTACCTGCCGGGCACCGAAAAACCGGGACAGGTCGATGCCAAGACGGCCGCCCAGCATGCCCGGATGATGGTCGGCAATTATATCAGCAGCCGCGGGTCGTTCACCAATTTCATGAGCCTGGTCGGTCTGTTGGGCCAGGCGACGATCGGGGTGACCGAAGATGGCAAGATCACGCTCCCGGCGCTCGACGGCCTTGGCGCCGGCGCGCGCGACTGGGTCGAGGTCGAGCCCTTCGTGTGGCGCGATACCGGCACGGGCGAACGGCTCGCCGCCGAGGTCAAGGACGGCCGCGTCGTGCGCTGGAGCATCGACGCCGGTTCGCCCTTCATGGTGTTCGAGCCCGCGCCCGCCAGCGTCAACGCGGCGTGGCTCAATCCGGCGCTGATCCTCGCCTTCGGCATCATCGTGCTGGCCGCATTGGCGTGGCCGGTGCGGGCGCTGGTGCGGCGGAACTTCAAGGCGGACTTTGCGCTCGAAGGCAAGGCGCGTCGCGCGTATCGTTTGTCGCGCATCTTCGCCTGGCTCGCGATCGGCGCGCTCGCCGGCTGGTTCGGTCTGATTGCGGCCTTCTCGGCCGATATCGGCAGTATCGGCGGCCCGCTCGACTGGCTGATCCAGCTGCTGCGCATCGTGACTCCGCTTGCTGCCTTCGGCCTGCTTGTCACCGCGGGCTGGCATCTGTGGCTCAGCATCAAGGACAAGCGCCGCTGGACAATGAAGCTCGGCGCGGTGTTGTTGATCCTTGCCGCGCTGGTGCTCGTCTGGGTGACGTTGGCCTTCCACCTCTACGGGTTCGGGATGGTCTATTGATGGCGACGCAGCGCACGCGGGAATTGACGCTCGACCTTCGGGTCGAGCGCTTTCCCTATCACCAGCCGTTCCGCATTTCGGGCCATGTCTTCACCGAAACCGCGCTGCTCGTCGCCGAGCTTTCGGACGGCACGCATGTCGGGCGCGGCGAGGGCGCCGGGGTCTATTATCTTGGCGACGACATCGCGCATATGCTGGCCGAGGCGACGCGGGTCCGGAGCGACATCGAGCGCGGCGCCACGCGCGAAGATTTACAGGATCTTTTGCCTCCCGGTGGCGCGCGCAACGCGCTCGACTGCGCGTTCTGGGATATGGAGGCCAAGCAGGCCGGGCTTCCGGTCTGGGAACTTGCCGGGCTGAACCCGCCCAAGGCGCTGCGCTCGACGCTGACGCTCGGCGCCGACCGCGCCGAGGCCATGGCAAAGGCAGCGCTGGCGATCGATCCCGAGGCACCGGTCAAGGTCAAGCTGACTGGCGACCTTGACGACGATATCGCGCGCGTTGTGGCGATCCGCACCGCGCGGCCGCACGCGTGGATCGGCGTCGATGCCAATCAGGGTTATGATATCGAAACGCTCGCCGGACTGCTCCCCGTGCTCGTCTCGACGCGCGTCGCGCAACTCGAACAGCCGCTGAAGCGCGGCCGCGAGGCCGACCTCGACGGACTCAAGCGCCCCTTGCCGTTCGTCGCCGACGAAAGCGCGCTGTCCCTTGCCGATACCGCCTCGCTCGTCGGCCGCTTCGATGTCGTGAATATCAAGCTCGATAAATGCGGCGGCCTGACCGAAGGACTGGCGATTGCGCGGCAGGCGAAGAAGCTCGGCCTCGACGTCATGGTCGGCAATATGATGGGCACCAGCCTGTCGATGGCGCCGTCCTTTCTCGTCGGCCAGCTTTGCGACATCGTCGACCTCGACGGCCCGACCTTCCTTGCGCACGATCGCGATCCGGGCGTCGAATATCGCGGCGGCATGATTCATTGCCCCGCCGGAATTTGGGGCTGATGCTAGCGATATGTCCTGTATGGGTTGACAATTTTCCAATCAGGTCAATAGTTCTGACAGCGAAAAGGCCGATCGGCCGCATATTCGAACGATAATATAAGGGCCGTGCCGGTGGCTGCTCCGCTGTCCGCTCGCCCAGCCTTGGGGGTAGAAGATGAAAAAAGGGCTCTGGATTACGGGAAGCATGGTCGCGTTGGCGATCTCGATGCCGGCGAACGCGCAGGATGCGGCATCCGACAACGAAATCGTCGTCACCGCGCAAAAGCGAACGCAGGTGCTGAGCGAAATTCCGCAATCGATTTCCGTCGTCGGCGGCGAAAAACTGCAGCAGCAACAGGCGACGAGCTTTGTCGACTATGCGGCGCTCGTCCCGGGACTAAGCCTGCAACAGGCAAACCCGGGCCAGACACGCATCGTCCTGCGCGGCATCAACACCGGTGGCGCCAGCCCGACTGCGGCGGTCTATATCGACGAGACGCCCTTCGGGCCGAGCACGGGGCAAAGCAACGGCGCGGTGCTTGCTGGCGACATCGACACCTTCGATATCGAGCGCGTCGAAGTGCTGCGCGGGCCGCAGGGCACGCTCTATGGTGCGAACTCGCTCGGCGGCCTCCTGAAGTTCGTAACGGTCGCGCCGAAGCTGGGCGTCGTCGAGGCGCGCGCGCAGGCGGGGGCCGAAATCACCAAGGGCGGCGACCCCGGCTGGAATGCGAACGGGGTCGTCAACGTCCCGCTTGGCGACATGCTCGCGCTGCGGGTCAGCGGCTATTATCGCAGCGTTGGCGGGTTCATCGACACCGTCGGTATCGCGCGCGAAGACGCCAATGATTATCGCAGCTACGGCGGCCGCGCATCGCTGCTGTTCCAGCCGGCGGACAATCTGTCGGTGCGGCTTACGGCGATCGCGCAGAATATTCGCGCAAATTCACGCGGCACCTATGATGCCGATCCCGCGACGCTGGAACCGCTGGCGATCGATCCGAACACGGGAGCGTCGACCGAAGGCCGCCTGACCCGGTCCGAATTCTATCCGGAACAGAATAATGTCGATTACCGGCTCTATAATGGCACGATCGATTTCGACCTGGGTCCGGCTTCGCTGACGTCGGTCACCAGCTATGGCAAGCTGACGCAGCGTGAAGTTTATGACGCGACCTATCAATTGGTTGGTGTCGCCGATTCCATCTATGGCGGCCCGGGCGTTGGTCCGCTCGGCATGACCTTCCCGGCATTGGCCGGACAGAAGAAGTTCACGCAGGAGATCCGGCTGCAGTCGCCGACCAGCGACAGTTTCGAATGGCTTGTCGGCGGATATTATACGCATGAGAAGGGGCGCCTTTTCCAGCGCTACCTGCCGTTCACCCTCGCGACCGGCGAAGCGATCGATCCGGCGCTGACGCTGCCGGCCGGACCGGACGGCGCCGATGTGACTTTCCCGGATTTCCTGCGCGCCGACCTCGACTCGGTGTACAAGGAATATGCGGGTTTCGGCAGCGTGACCTGGTATGTTTCGTCGCGGTTCGATATTACCGCCGGTGCCCGGTACAGCCATAACAAGCAGCGGACACGCCAGTCGCTCGACGGCTCCTATCTCTTCTTCGTCGGCTCGCCGGTGATCCCCGAGGTCGTCAACGGAAAATCTTCGGAAAATGTATTCACCTGGTCGATCGCGCCGCGTTTCGAGCTTTCGGACAACGCCACCCTCTATGCGCGCGTTGCCAAGGGCTATCGCCCCGGCGGGCCGAATGTCGTGCCGCCCAATTCGCCGCCCGACTATCCCTCCAAATATAGCGCCGATACGCTGATCAGCTACGAGGCGGGCATTCGCGCCGAAACCCCGGACCGCAGCTTTGCGATCGATGCTTCGGTCTATTACCTCGACTGGCGCGACATCCAGGTGCTGGTGACCTATGACACGTCGATCGGCCCGGTGAACGCCGACGGCAACGGCGACAGCGCCAGCAGTGCGGGCGCTGAAATTACCGCGACAATGCGTCCCGTGCGCGGCCTCGATGTGGTGCTCAATGTCGCCTATAATGACGCCAAGCTCGACGAGGACCTGCCGGCCGGCAACGGCGGATATGCGGGTGACAGGCTGCCCTACGCCCCGGCGTGGACCGCCAATCTGTCGGCCGACTATGAATGGGAAATCGGCAATGCAACGGCTTTCGTCGGCGGAAATATCCGCTTGCTCAGCGACCAGCTCAGTGGTTTCGACGACACCTATCGAACCGACTTCGGACGGCGCATGACCATCGACGGCTATGCCGTAGCCGACCTGCGCGCCGGCATCCGGCTCGATCGCTTCAACCTGTCGCTTTATGCGAAAAACATCGCCGATAAACGGGGACTGACAAGCGCCGGCCAATATGGCGCGCGTCCGGGGACGGCGGTCCTGGCGGCGCCGATCCGGCCGCGTACGCTCGGCTTCACGCTCGGCCTCGATTTTTGAATTGCGAAGGACTCGATTTGATGAATGCGCCTATCGGCAGGCTGGAAGGCAACCTGACTCTGCCGCAGCCCTATCTGTTATTCCTCGGCGACACGACCAATGCGGCCTATGCCAAGACCGCCTTCGGTCTCGCCGACTGGGCGGGTGATCGCTGCACGGGCGAATGGGCGATCGACGGTTGCACCGTTTCGACCGGCCTGCCGCGCCTCTCGCCCGCCGATGCGCGGGCAGCGGGCGCGCGGTCGCTGGTGATCGGCGTTGCCAATCAGGGCGGCATCATCGGTGCGGCGTGGGTCGCGGTGCTCGTCGAGGCGATGGAAGCGGGGCTCGACATCGTCAACGGGCTCCATACCAAGCTGACAAGCGTTCCCGCGCTCGTCGAGGCCGCGGCGCGGACAGGGCAGCGGCTCATCGACATCCGCACCCCGCCGCCCGCGATTCCAATAGGGACCGGGCGCAAGCGCACCGGCAAGCGGCTGCTCACCGTCGGCACCGACTGCGCGCTCGGCAAGAAATATACTGCGCTCGCGCTGCACCGCGCCTTTGTCGCGCGCGGCCT